>CAKNAD010000045.1 GCA_929200515.1 Candidatus Gorgonimonas leptogorgiae
TACCAGAAGGTGTATCTTCCATGCCTTGGACAATACCACGTCTGCGGTTTAGGTCTCCCATTACATCACCCATGTAATCTTCTGGAGTAACAACTTCTACCTGCATTATTGGCTCCATAAGTACAGGATCAGCTTGAGGAGCATATTTTTTCAATGCTTGCGATCCTGCAATTTTGAATGCCATTTCGCTGGAATCAACGTCGTGGTATGAACCATCGTATAGTCTAGCTTTAAGTCCTAACAATGGGTATCCTGCGATAACCCCATTGTTCATTTGCTCTTCTATACCTTTTTGAACAGCAGGAATGTATTCTTTAGGAATAGAACCACCAACTACTTCGTTGATAAACTCTAAACCTTCTTCTTCAGAAGGAGAAAACTCAACAACAACATGACCATATTGTCCGCGTCCACCTGATTGTTTTGCGTATTTATGATCTGCAATTACTGGTTTTTTAAGTTTTTCACGATATGCAACCTGAGGCTTACCGATATTTGCTTCTACTTTGAATTCACGTTTCATACGATCTACCAGAACATCTAGGTGTAACTCACCCATTCCTGAGATTATCGTTTGCCCAGTTTCTTCATCTGTATGAACTCTAAAAGATGGATCTTCTTGAGCTAGTTTGCCTAGTGCTATACCCATTTTTTCTTGGTCAGCTTTAGTTTTAGGCTCTACTGCTACAGAAATTACAGGCTCTGGAAATTCCATGCGTTCTAAAGTAATAACAGAGTTTAAGTCGCACAGGGTATCACCTGTAGTAACATCTTTCATACCAATAAGAGCTACGATATCGCCTGCCAAACACTCTTTAACTTCTTCACGGTTATTAGAATGCATTTGCACCATACGACCAACCCTTTCTTTTTTGCTTTTAACTGAGTTGAAAATGGTATCGCCTGATTTTAATACACCAGAATAGTTACGAATGAAGGTTAAAGTTCCAACAAATGGATCAGTAGCAATTTTAAATGCTAAAGCAGAAAATGGAGCTTTATCGTCAGCTTCACGAGCTTCTACTGTTTCAGCTGCGTCATCAATAATACCTTCTATAGCTTTAACTTCTAGAGGTGATGGCATGTATTCAATAACGGCATCCAGAACAGCTTGCACGCCCTTGTTTTTAAAGGCTGATCCGCCAAAGACTGGGATTATTTCATTAGCTAGGGTTCTAGCACGAATTCCCTGTTTTATTTCTTCTTCAGAAAGCTTGCCTTCTTCAAGGTATTTTTCCATGAGTTCATCATTAGCTTCAGCTGCTGCTTCGACCATGAATTCACGCATGCTTTGGCATTCTTCAAGCATATCTGCTGGAATGTCTGCATATGAAAAAGTCATGCCTTTGTCTTCTTCGTTCCAAATGATAGACTTCATTTTTATTAGGTCAACAACACCTTTAAATTCTTCTTCAGAGCCTATTGTCATTTGCATAGGAACAGCATTGGCGTTTAATCTGTCTTTTAGCTGATTAACTACAGACATGTAGTCAGCACCAGTACGGTCCATCTTATTGACGAAAACCATTCTTGGAACGCTGTACTTATTTGCTTGTCGCCATACTGTTTCGGTTTGTGGTTGAACACCTGATGAACCACATAGAACTACAACAGCTCCATCTAAAACACGCAAAGAACGCTCAACTTCAATAGTGAAGTCTACGTGTCCTGGGGTGTCGATTATATTTATTCTGTGTTCTTCAAACTGAGCATCCATACCATGCCAAAAGCAGGTTGTAGCGGCAGAAGTAATAGTAATACCACGTTCTTGTTCTTGTTCCATCCAGTCCATAGTGGCGGCGCCATCATGAACTTCGCCGATTTTATGACTTAATCCAGTGTAAAAAAGTACTCTCTCTGTAGTAGTTGTTTTTCCTGCATCAACGTGCGCACATATTCCTATATTGCGATAACGTTTAATTGGGGTTTTGCGAGCCACGACTTTATCCTCTTAGAAACGATAGTGAGAAAATGCTTTATTTGCTTCGGCCATTCTATGCACGTCTTCACGTTTTTTAACAGCAGTACCCTTGCCTTCAGATGCTTCTAGTAATTCAGCAGCAAGTTTTAACATCATAGATTTTTCGTTTCTGCTACGAGCACTGTCCACTAGCCATCTCATAGATAATGTCATACGGCGTTCTGGTCTTACTTCTACTGGCACTTGATATGTTGCCCCGCCTACTCTTCTGGATTTAACTTCCACTGTAGGTGATATAGTTTCTAGTGCTTTAGTAAATGTTTCTATCGGGTCTTTTTTGCCCTTTTGTTTTACTATATCGAGAGCACCGTATACGATCGATTCCGCAACAGATTTTTTTCCGCTAACCATTAAATGGTTAATAAATTTTGCTAGAGTAGTGTTCTTAAATTTTGGATCTGGTAGCACTTCTCTTTTTGCTACAACTCTTCTTCTTGGCATTGATAAGCCCCTATGTTTAAATTATAGTGGTCTTCAGGGAATAACTCAGAAATAATGTACTTTTCAGGGAAAAGTTATCTGACCTTACTCTTACCAACCTAATAAATAATAATATTATTATTTAACTAATAATTTACTGATTTAAATTAAGTTATGTGATTGATACAAGTTATCAAGTAGCTAAATTAGCTCTTAGCTTTCTTGGTTCCGTATTTAGAACGACCTTGTTTTCTATCGTTTACGCCTTGTGTATCTAAGCTACCACGAACTACGTGATAACGAACACCAGGTAAATCTTTTACCCTTCCGCCACGAATTAAAACAACGCTATGTTCTTGTAAGTTATGTCCTTCACCGCCTATGTAGCATGTAACTTCAAGGCTGTTAGTTAAACGAACACGACATACCTTTCTCATTGCTGAGTTAGGCTTTTTAGGTGATGTAGTATAAACCCTAACGCAAACACCTCTACGTTGTGGACATGCTTGTAAAGCAGGCACATCACTTTTAGTAAGCTTGCGTTTTCGCGGCTTACGCACTAACTGATTGATTGTTGCCATTAGGCACAGTCCTCTTTAAAAAATAACATCAAAACTCAAAGAATTGAGTTTAATTACTAAGATTAACCTATTTGTGGTTAATCTTTATTAGCTATGGTTAATTTTAACCATAGAAAACTCTATAATTTTGTACTAGCAAGACTAAGAGCAAAATAATCAAATACATTAATATTTGTTTTTATAAACCTAAAAGATAGGAAAATACACGTTAAATATCTGTGTACATACAGAAAAGTGGGGTTTCTATCTACAAGCTGTATAGTCTTGAAGTTTGCAAAATGCAGGGATACTGCCAAAGCACAAAAAATATTTCTACAATTTTACTGATTAAATAGCAAAAGGTCAATACTATAGTTGCAGATAAATCATTTATTTTTTAGTTTTTGTGTGAATTAATCAATTACACTGATTTTATCATGGTCATATTACTATATTAATTAATTTGTTAGGAATAAATATTATTCGTTTTATAGCTTTACCATTAATGTGCTTATTAACATTAGGGTTTGATATAGCCTGTTGCTTAATATCTTCCTCTGGTAAATCTATCGATACCTCAATACTAGCCCTTAACTTACCATTCACCTGAATAGCATATTTACTGATATCTTGTGCTAAGGCTTCACTGCTAAAAGTTGGCCAAGGAGTATTAATAATATCTGTAGTATTATTCGGTAATTTTTGCCATAAATAATGACTAATATGCGGTGCTATAGGTGCAAGTAATTTTATTATAGTAATAACAGCTTCTCTAGCTAGAACCAAACTATTAGTTTCTTGGCAATTAAGTTTTAACAACTCGTTATTAAGTTCCATAATGGCAGCTATACCAGTATTAAAAGATAATCGCTGGTTAAAATCCATAGAAACTTTTTCGATAGTTTTATGAATAAGTCTTCTAAATTCTCGTTGCGATGTAGATAAATTATTTTTATCTAGGGTAGGCACTTCTTTGATGCTGATGTTTTTTATTGCATAGCTATAAAAGCGACGTAAAAATCTGTGCGAGCCTTCTAAAGCATTTTCAGACCACTCCATGCTTTGTTCTGCTGGTGCAGCAAACATCGTATATAAGCGTAAGGTGTCAGCTCCGTATTTTTCTAGTATTGCCTTTGGGTCTACACCGTTGTTTTTAGATTTAGACATCTTGCTTATGCCAGCATGGGTAACATCTTCGCCTGTTACTTTTATTTTGCAAGTTGTTTTATCTACTAAGCTTGGCGAAATCCAGTCTTTAACGCCATCTTTGTCAAGCTTGTAGTAGCTATCAGCAACTACCATACCTTGACATAGCAATTTTTTAAATGGTTCATCTGATGCAACTAAGCCAGTATCGCGTAATAATTTATGGAAAAATCGAGCATATAATAAATGCATAACAGCGTGTTCGATGCCACCAATGTATTGATCTACAGGTAGCCAATAGTTTGCTTCTTTAGGATCAAGCATTTGCTCTTTAGCTGTCGAGCAATACTTAGCATAGTACCAACTTGATTCCATAAAAGTATCGAAAGTATCGGTTTCTCTAGTAGCTTTAGCATTGTTAAGGCTAGTATGTTTCCAGTTTTCATCTATGGTTAAAGATGATGTGCTGTCATCATGCGTTATAGCTTGCGATAAATTGACAGGCAACTCTGTTTCTTTTACGCTAACTATGCTACCATCTTCAAGATATAACATAGGAATAGGAACACCCCAGTGTCGTTGACGGCTAACCCCCCAATCTCTTAGGCGATAGTTTATTTGCTTTTCTCCTAAGTTTGCTACTGTTAATTTAGAAGTTATTACTTGCTTAGCTTCTGCTGATGTTAAATTATTAAAGTCGCCTGAGTTGCAAAGAATACCAAGGTCAGTAAATGCACTATCGTTAATATCAGCGGTGTTATCTGTATTAGTTATAACTTGTTTAAAGCTAATATTGTATTTAGTAGCGAATTCAAAATCGCGTTGATCGTGGGCTGGTACCGTCATTACTGCGCCGCTACCATAACCCATTAACACAAAGTTAGCAATCCATAGTGGAACACTTGCTTTAGTTATAGGATGGATAACGCTAATGTTTGTTGCAATGCCTTTTTTTGTAAGCTTAGCAAGTTCTGCTTCGGATGATCCGGTAGTCATGCAGTCAGATATAAACTGTTTTATTTGCGGATGTTTATTTGCTAACACATTACTAATTGGATGCTCTGGTGAAATAGCAAGACAAGCCACACCCATTAGCGTATCTACTCTAGTGGTAAACACTTTGATACTGTTTGGTATGTTTGTGTATTCATGTTTAGAGTCAACAATAAATTCTACTTCTGTGCCTTCAGATTTGCCGATCCAGTTGCGCTGCATAGTTTTTACTTTTTCTGGCCAGTCGTCTAGGGTGTCTAAGTCGGCTAGTAATTCTTCAGCGTATGCGGTTATTTTTATAAACCATTGCGATAACTCTTTTAATTCTACTTTGGTATCGCAGCGCCAGCACCTGCCATCTTCCACTTGTTCGTTGGCTAATACGGTTTTGTCGTTAGGACACCAGTTAACGTGCGAGAGTTTTTTATATGCTAAGCCTTTTTCATAAAGCTTAGTGAAAAACCATTGTTCCCATTTGTAGTATTCAGGGTCGCAGGTGGTGATTTCTCGATTCCAATCATAGCCAAAGCCTACTTTTTTTAGTAAGCCTTTCATAGTGTCAATGTTGTTATAGGTCCAATCAGCTGGGTTGCATTTATTTTTTATTGCTGCGTTTTCTGCGGGCAAACCGAAGGCATCCCAGCCCATAGGATGCAACACGTTTTTGCCTTGCATTTTTTGCAAGCGTGCGATTACATCGCTAATTGTATAGTTACGTATATGGCCTATATGCAAGTTGCCACTTGGATACGGAAACATAGATAAGCAGTAAAACTTTTCTTTATTTTGATCTATATTAGCTTTAAAGCTATCGTTTTGTTGCCAATATTCTTGGGCGATCTTTTCTATTTCATCTGGTTGATAATTTTCTTTCATAATAGGTACATAGCTGTAATTTTACATAGTTAAAAATTTGGTTGTAGATTTAATTAATCTTTTAGTGTATCATAAACTAATTATTTAAGTAATGCCACAGAGTGATTAAAGTTTATTTTGTATAATCTAAATAAAATAATTATAATAAAAATACATTACAATCATTAATCATATATTTTAAGACGTAATATACACCTAGCATTACGTGTATATATAGGATAAATCATGTTAAATGGAAGTTTACCAGAAACAAGTAGTAACAGTAACGTTACTCAGCGTAATAGCATAAATCAAGAAATTGGTGCACAGAGTGCACCACCGCATAATAAAGGCAAGCCGACAGTAGAGTCAGATGTTGAAAACAAAATACAGGCTTCTCAAAATAATGATACTGACACTATAAATGAAACAGTATTATCTAGTAGGCAGATAACAGAGTGTGATCAAAAGAACTATAAATCCTTAATCGACACAAAAATAGTTGCAAAACCTTTACGATATTCTCCTGTTCCTAGTTATATTTTAGAAGATACAGATGGTATAAACTTTAGCGAAGCAAATAAAATTACGGTTAAATTAGGGTACGAGAATGTAAAAGATTTTTTATCTTATATAACTTCAGAAGAATTTTTCAATACTGCTTCTATAGAATTATTATTAGAATATAAAGAATCTTTATTAAAAATAATACAATGTGATAGTCTAAAAGGTGAAAGTATTATTTGTGGTTTCTATTATGCTCTTCGACAGATATTAGATAAATTGAGAGATACAACTGTAATAACGGAATGCCTGAAAAATATCGAATTAAATACAAGTAATAGCCCTTTTTTAGTGAAATACTTTGGTATGTCTTTTGGTAATAAAGCAGGTGATTTTCAACATTCAGTATCTGATATTCACATAAACCAAACAATAGAAAATGAATTTTTAAGAAAGCAAGCTTATAACACACTTCAAGGAAAGCCTTTTTTATATAGTGATAATGATGTACATCCTCCTACATTTATTGCATCTTGTATTATAAATAAATTTCATATGTACATTAAAAATAACGATTATATTATCACAAATATAGACTCATTTAATAAAATTATACGAAATGTAACTTCATCTATATTTTTTGTTACTAATAATAATAGCAGGATGATATCTGCTACTATTGATGCCCTTTTAAATCCTGCAAACAAAAAGTTTTTAAAAAAAATTAAAGATACATCAATGTTAACTATCTATGAAGAAATAACAGAGCAACTCAACAAAATGGAAAAAAATTTTATTTTACCCTATTGTAACTTCAGTGATATTATTAGTAAATATACTTTGAATATGAGTGCTCGTGAACTAGGTACAATACTATATACTAACAAAGCAGGTTTATTATTTACTAATCTAGGTAAAAAAGAATTGTATAGCTGTTTATATTTTCTTGATGCTTTAGTTGAAAAAAGAACTAGCATACAGCAACAAGAAGCAATATCAAATATACAGCATAGCCAATGTATAGCTTCTGATACATTTATGTCTAAACTAGAAGATATTATGTTTACACTAGATAAGATGTCAAAAATAGATTCGTTAGAAAAATTCTCTAGTAGTGATTTAGAAAATGTTAATTATATTAAACTTAACTATCTAAAAAAAGAAGATATTATTTTTTTTATACAAGCACAATTTGTTAACAAAGCACCATTTTATAATATTTGTAAAGTATATTGTGATATAGTTAAATTAGATCGTGTTATACAAGGATCTTTCTATAAAGCATTACTAGATAGAGATAATATCAATATACTTTTAACAGAACACATCCCTTTTTTTAAATATATAGCAGAATTTGAATGTTCAGAATATAAGGGAGAAGCTTGGATGGTAGCAGGAGATATAACAGCTTATTGTCTACGTAATGCTGGCTACAGGATAAAGAAAAAAGCTATTTTGCAAGATGCTATGGATTTCTACTTAAATGCAGCTACTGCTGGAAAGCACGAAGGATATTATAAAATAGCAGAATTAATATTGGGATCATTTAAAGGAGATACATTAAAAACAATACGAGAAGCTTTAGAGTATTATAAAAAAGCACTAGATATGGTTAGTTATGATGATCAAGAGTATATAATATTTTATAGTGCAAATATAGAGTTATTAAAAGCGGAAGTAGATAAAACTTTACAAGCCCAACAGATTATAAAGACAGAAAAACAACCAAAGCCAAAAAAATCCGCTAAACAAACAAATATAAGTAAACAAGCAAAGATAAACTCTGTGGCAAATACTGATATAAGTTTACAACAACAAATTCCAATCACATCTAGCTTACAGGAAGCCACAGCTAGTGCTAGTATTAATATTGATGCGGTTAATTCAGCTTGTGACACTGTTAAAATTAAATCTGCTACAACTATACAATACACTCTAGAAAACCGTATAAAATTTTGGAATGATTTAAAGTTAGTTAACAAATATTTAAAAGAGCATGAGTTAGGACAAGCAAAGATATATTTAGATGGAATAATAGATAATCCTTTTAGTAAGCAAGCTGAAATATGGATTCAGGCGATGGTTATACAGAATAAAGTATTTTTTTACTATACAATGTTACAGGTTTCATTAGTTAACAATATAGAGTTTTATTTTTTAGATAGCGATATTAAAAAAACAACACCTACACAGATAACAGAAGATATTTTGATACAAAAATCATGTAACTTAATTTTACTAGGATTAAAGCATTTAGGGGTTGATCAATCGGATGTACGTTTATTAAAGGAAGATATTGATGTTTTTGGCTTGCCAATATCTGAAAGGAAACAGACGGCCTCTTTATTATCTATGCGAGCACATATTTATAGTTATCAATCTATAAAAGCAAAGGGGTCAAAAAAAACTAAATTCATAGATAATTATAAAACTCTTTATAATAAAGCGGATATGGTAAATCCAGCGAGATTATTAAGAACTCATGAATATTCATAGGACTTAAATAGTAATCAAGAGTATATTGAAATATTTTAGTTGATGTGTGGAATCCCGCATAAAAGCATGCGAGATTGCATTATTACAACACTTTTTTATTTCTAGTTTTTGTGGGTTGTTGTAGCATAGCCACATAAAGCAATACTATTACACACATAGTTGCAGAAGATACCATTAAAACCATAAAGCCATCCCAGTGCCATTTTTCCATAATTTGTGTTAATGGGTATCCTGATAGCGAAGCACCTAGATAAGCAAACAACCCTAAAAAACCAGTGGCTGTACCAGCTGCATTTTTATGCGATGACTCTGCTGCTGCCATTCCCAATAACATTTGTGGGCCAAAAATAAAAAATCCTGCGGCAAAGAATAATGTACTCTGAACGAAATACTCACCATTATCTATTTGCCATAACAGCGTGAAAGACAATAATATGCCTACGGAAAAAATTAAATTCATTATATCTCTGCGACCATTGAATATTCTATCAGAGCCCCAGCCAGCGACTAAAGAGCCAATGAAACCACCCATTTCAAATAAAGAAACCGCAGAGTTAGCTGTTAATAGGTCGTAGCCATATTTTTCTTTAAGATAAAGATTACCCCAGTCATTGATGGCAGTTCGTACGATATAGACTAAAACAGAAGATACGCACAGCATCCATATAACCTTATTTTTCAGTATATACTTAGTAAATATGTTGATTATAGATATCTGTTCTGAGTTGTTTTCATGTTCTATTTCTAGTTCATCGTTGCGCCATTTGCCTACAGTTGGTAAGCCAATAGAAGTTGGTTTATCACGTAAATGCCAGCATAAAAAGCATCCGGTTACTACAGCGATAATTCCAGGAGTAATAAAACCATAGCGCCAGCCATATATCGGTGATACTACACCTACTATAAGCGGAATAAGTGCACCACCTAGGTTATGAGCAGTATTCCATATAGACCACCAAAATCCACGTTCACTTCTTGAATACCAAGTGGTTAGTAGTTTAGAGCAAGGTGGCCAACCCCAGCCCTGAAAGAAAGAATTTAGTCCCCAGAATAAAGCTAGTAGCATAAAAGAAGAAGACAAGCCAAATAATATATTGCAAATACCTGTAGCAATTAAGCCTATTCCCATAAAATATCTTGGATTTGAATTGTCGCTTATAATTCCTGACAGAAACTTTGATGTTCCATATATTAAATAGAATATCGTAAGCAATATACCTATTTCTGGTTTGGCGATACCAGGTAAATCTTCTATCATTTGTGGTGCTGCAAAGCTAATGCTTTTTCTAGTAAAATAAAAAACAGCATATCCTAGATACATAGTTGCAAGAATATGAATTCTCCAGTACTTGTATACTGAGTCTATTTTGCTTTTATCGATAGGACACCCTGTAGGAGAAGATTTAAATATATTAAGCATAGCCAACATTAATTATAGATTGTAAGAAAAATATCATGCAATGCAACTGTGTAATATGTGCATTTTTAGCTAAGATATTGCTAGTTAGTCTAACTTATACTTCCTGTTGTAAATTAATAACAGCAGGAAAAAGTATATAAATATTAGGGATACGCCTATTATTTTAAGGTGTATCAAAACTAAATAAAACTATAGAAAGTATTTATTGTACTATTTTTCTAATATTTAAAAATGAAATTAAAAGAGTTCTAATCAATAAACTGCTTATGTGTTTGCTATTTGTATAGCACATAAATAGGTCAACTACGATTAAACTGAGTCATTGTAGCACAATAAAGGTTAATTTTGCTAATAATGAAAGAATATTTTATATAGAGCTTATAATTTATAGGTGTATAATAGCTCAATTATTTTAACATTGTTCGATAAATTAACTTTAGTTAGCAAATAAATGTATTTAATTACTATAGGGATTATCCTCTTAGTTAATTGTCAATAAAAGGCGACTAAAGGTGTTTACAATTAAATCAATAGTAACTTTCACATTGTTTATAACCATGGCATTAGCTATGTATTTTAGTAATAATTTTACGCTAATGGCAGCAGGTATAGCTTTCTTTTTTCAGGGAATGCATTATATGAATTCTGGACTGAAAGCTTTTTCTGGTGGGGTATTAGAATCAACATTAAAACTAATTACTAACAGCATCTGGAAAAGCATAAGTTTAGGAATAGTAACAACAACAATAACTCAGTCAAGTTCAGTGCTGTCATTAATTATTATTTCTTTTCTAAGTGCTGAAATAATAGGATTATATAGCGCCATAGGGATTATTATTGGGTCGAATTTAGGTGCTACTTTCGTTGCCTGGATTATTGCGATATTTGGAATAAAAATAAAATTATTTTTCTATGCTTTGCCGCTTATAATCTTTGGAATAATTTTATCGCATAATCGTCAAAGTAAAACTGAAGGCTTTGGGTCTGTATTGCTTGGTTTAGGGTTTTTATTTATAGGAATTGATTACTTAAAAGATGGTTTAGCAGATTTTAATGCATATTTACAAATTACAACATTTATTTTCGATGGCTACAATAGTGTTTTATTGTACTTTGCTCTTGGGGTTTTAATTACAGTAGTAATGCAGTCAACAAATGCTTTAATGATTTTATTACTAACTACTTTAGACGCAAATGCTCATATGTATTATCATGCTGTTGCTATAGCAATAGGTTCTAACATTGGCACTACAGCTACATCTATATTAGGGGCGTTAGGATCTGGAATTAACGCTAAAAGACTTGCATTTGTACATTTCTTATTTAATTTAACCACCGCATTAATTACTCTAGCTATATTTTTTCAATTTATAAAATTTAACGATTTTATTGCATTAAAGCTAGGTATAGCTGAACATTCTATAAAATTAGTGTTGTTTCATACATTATTTAATTGTTTTGGACTGGTTTTATTTTTACCTTTTATTAATACCGTTGCTAAGCTATCTAAAAAAATATTTCCTAGTAAAGTAGATTCTAGTGATGCAACAGATTCGATTTGCATTCCTAAAAACCGAGTTCGAGCTAAATACTTGAATAAGTCTATATCTTACCCAGATGCAGCATTACGAGCTATAACTAAAGAAACACAAAGGTTATACAAAAATTCAAGAAACATAATATGCTATGCGATGGTTATAGATCCGAAGGCTTTAAAAAACCATAGTGGCGATTATAAAGAAATAATAAATAGCGATTATAGCTTAGGTAATGAAGTTTCAATAGCGCATATGTACGATATCATGGTAAAAGGTATCTACTCAGATATAATCGAATTTTCTAATAAACTTGATTTTAGATTGTATAAACCTCAAGCTTGGGAATTGTTTGCGTTACAGGCGTCTTGTCGTTATTTTGTTGCGGCTATCAAACATATGAAGCATATACATAAAAATATTTCTAGGCATATTTATGGAGATAATAAGTATGCAAAAAAACAATATAATCATTTACGATTAAGAATGCTAAAAACTTTAGTGTTTATCGAAGATTTAGGCTTGCATAGAAATTATACTAACGTGAATGATAAAATTTTAAAGTTACAACAAAAAGTAACAGAGCAAGATCAAAATATTAATACTTATTTGCAAGATTTAATGCAAGATATAAAAATAGAGAGCTTAACGGTAACATCTGTACTAAATGATAGCACGCATATACGTGATGCTTGTTTAAACTTATTAGATGGCGTTAAGGTGATGCTAGATAGAAAAACAAATTATTTCCTTCAAGATTATGACGAGATGGCGAACCAGAACAAATAAAATTATGATTTCCTGTTTAAAATAGTAACTTTAGTACATATTAATTAATATTAAAAGATGATATTAATTTTATATGAGGTTATTAGTTATGAGTCCCGAAAAATTTTCTGGCAAGTTGTTATCTGCTTTGTCGGATGCTCAATCTATTGCAATTGGTAAAGATCATACACAGCTTGCTCCTATTCATTTGCTTAAGGCGTTAATTAAGCAGTCAGGAGGTATAGCTAAACCTTTACTTATGCAAGTAGGTTTTGATTTAACAAAATTAGAGCAGCAAATAAATGAACAACTGCAATCTTTAGCAACCTTAGCATCGCCTACAGGCGACATGAAACCATCTTCAGAGTTACTACGATTATTTAATCTAGCAGATAAAGAATCACAAAAACGCCAATTAAAGTTTATTAATAGCGAACTTATGTTATTAGTAATGTTCGATAGTAGCGATATAGTCGGTAAGCTGTTATCAAGTCATGGTATCAGTAAAAAAGCGTTTACTAATGCTATCAATAATATGCAGCAAGGTGCAACTGATGGAGTTTCTGAGTCTAATAGCAAAGAGGTATTAAATAAATATACCCAAAACTTAACTGAATATGCAGAAACCGGAAAGTTAGATCCAGTTATTGGTAGAGATGACGAAATACGTCGAGTAATTCAAGTATTGCAAAGAAGAACTAAAAATAATCCTGTGCTTATTGGCGAACCTGGAGTTGGTAAAACTGCAATTGCTGAAGGTATTGCTCAAAGAATAGTCAACAATGAAGTTCCTGATAGCTTAAAAAATAAAACCCTTTTATCTTTAGATATGGGAGCTTTAATTGCTGGAGCAAAATTTCGTGGTGAGTTTGAAGAAAGGCTTAAAAAATTATTAACTGCCTTAGAGCAACAAGAAGGTCAGATAATATTATTTATCGACGAATTGCATACAGTCGTCGGGGCAGGAAAATCAGAAGGTGCTATGGATGCTGGTAATATGCTAAAACCAGCTTTAGCCCGAGGCAAGTTACATTGTATTGGAGCAACAACTCTAGATGAATATCGTAAATATATAGAAAAAGATGCTGCTCTAGAACGTAGATTTCAAAAAGTATTAGTAGATGAGCCAAATGAAAGTAGTACTATTGCTATTTTACGCGGATTAAAAGAAAAATACGAAGCTCATCATGGGGTAGCTATTTCGGACCCGGCAATTATTGCTGCTACGCAATTATCTATACGTTATATTAGTGACCGTCAACTTCCCGATAAAGCAATCGACTTAATAGATGAAGCAGCAAGTCGAGTACGCATGGCTATTGATTCTAAACCAGAATTTTTAGATAAACTAGAACGTCAAATCATTACTGGTAAAATCGAACAACAAGCTCTTAAAAAAGAACAAGACAGTGCATCACAAGAGCGCCTAAAGCAATTAAGTGCAGATATAACTAAGTTAGAAAAAGAATTTTCGCATCAAGAAGAAGAATGGAAAACTGAAAAACAATCGTTATCTTATGGTAAGGAGTTGCGAGCACAAAAAGATCTTCTGCTTTCAAAGTTAGCAATTGCGGAACGAGAAGGTAAGTTAGAAGTAATGAGCAAAATAAAATATGAAACCTTGCCTGAGTTAGAACAAAAATTAAAAGAAGCGTTAGCAAATATTGAGAATTCTAAAAATAGTATTTTAAGTTATCGAGTTACCGATGACGAAATTGCTGAAGTCGTATCACGCTGGACTGGAATCCCTGTTAGCAAAATGCTATCTGGAGAAAAATCAAAACTATTAAATATGGAACAAGAGTTAGCTAAACGAGTAGTTGGTCAAGATGCAGCTATTTCAATAGTAACTAATTCAATAAGACGTTCAAGAGCTGGAATAGCCGACCCAAACCGACCAAATGG
>CAKNAD010000046.1:0-8509 GCA_929200515.1 Candidatus Gorgonimonas leptogorgiae
TATTAGGAATTATATTATCTGCAAGCCATAAGTTGATTTTTTCTTTACTGTGTTTAAGGCTATATATTGTAATTCCCTTTTCTTCATAACTATTTATTATTTTGTTTATTGTTAATTTTTGAGTTGCTGTTATATTAAATAGAGCATTAACAGGTGAAAAAACATTTTCGTTTATTAGCTCCATTTCAAAATCTAATTCATCGTCTGTTAGATCTTGAATTAACCAAGAGCGCTTATCAAATCTAGCTAAAACCTCAGCTAATTTACTATGTGTTCTTTCAGCTAGGTTAGCTGTTATTGCTGCTGGTGAAAGCTCTACTTCTAATAAGGCAGTAAACTTTTGTAAATTTTTTGTATCTAATTTACTTCTTGCATATGTATCTTCTATAATATTCAAACCAAATTTTTCTGCTATAGTATTATTATATCTATTAAACTTATGCACATCATTAGAGTCAATATATTTAAATGTAACTTCTTTAAACATGTCTTTTTTAGCCGTATAAATTACTCCTAATAACCCTTGTTGATTTGCTGATAAAAATTCATATTCATGCTGTAATCTACTAGATATACCTGCCCAACAGTTCTTTAAGCTTCCTAAGCATTCATCTAGTCTTAAACCAATAGCTTCTTTGCTAATAATTGTAGCTGTTTGATTTTTTTGTATTTCGTATTGCAGGTTTTTTAATACTCTATTTAACTCATATAGATTATATAGAGTATTTTTCATGTCATTTACTGCATTAGTGTCCACTGATTTACTTGGATGATCTGATATTCTTTGTTTAAATGATCTTAATTCTTGCAGATGATTTGCATCACCACAATAAAATTTATCTAGTTCAATAAAAGTTTCAACTTCAGTAATTAATAAGTCTTTAATTCCATCTAAATCAGCTTTAGTTACTTTGTCATAAAAAGATTCATTTTGTATGCTTTTATGCTGTTGGGAGGTATTGATTGCCTTATTTTTTTCTAAATTAATAGCAGTAAAAAAAATCTTGTTTAGTTGTTTCTTGATCTTTTTATAGTTCTTAACTGGAATTATTTTTTGTTGTGTGCGTTCATAGTGAACTGGTACATTCATTGTATGATTATTTATTGGTAGCATTAAATCACCTGCAGATTAGTAATAATATTTAAAATATTTTTAAAATAGTCTTCTATTAGACCAATTATATTATTACTTTGTTCATTATTTTTGGTTTATAATTCAATTGAGTATGAATTCTATAAGATAATAAGTTATCTTTTATAATTAGCCGTTGTATACAGAGGGAAGATAAAAATGCAGGTTTTCAGCAAGTGATTATAAAAGCCAAAGCTTAGCCTTGGCTATCAGTTAACAATTGAGTATTGAAATAATGTATTATAGTTCAAACCATGCAATTTTCCAATCTGAACCTACTCCTGGTTCAAATTGTATTGATGATTTTGACCATTGTTTACAATAGCCACTATAAGGAAAAGGTCTGCACTCATAAACTTTACCTGTTTTATTGTGAAATACCCTTGTGTTTGCAGAATAACTAGATAAATTTTCTGGAAAAATAAAATCGTATTGAATATTAGTATTTTCCTTTGAAACATCAACGGTATAAGTTTTTTGTATTAAGTTACCATGTTCTGGTTTGGCTACAAAAATAACATTATATTGACCCTCAATAGCGTTATTATCAGTCAATGAAAGGCTAGCATGGTCATTATTAATAGTGATCGATTGATAGTCAACTTCTTTGCCATTAGGGTTGACGAGCTTCACAGTGATAGAGTATTTTGCACTAGTTTTTGCCATAAAATCTAGTTTTACTTTGCCATCTTCGATTTGATATTCTAATTCTAATCCTACCAATTTAGCTTGTGTAATAACAGGCAATTCGGTTATTTGTATTTCTACATCTTCAATTCCACTGTCTGGTTTTGTATAAATAAAGTTGGTATCATAAACTGGAGTTATATTCCCTTTGCTATCTTGTACTCCAGCAATAAGTCCTTGGTCAGAAGCATTGATTATTTCGGCTAATAAATACGGCCACATTTTACTATCACCTTCATGCGATGAATTTATTGTTAGTTTATCTGACAAACCAATATTTTCACCATCGGCATTAAATACCCGTGTTTGTATAATATCACCTGGGTTTAAATCTACCGTAGCATTAATAGTTCCAACCTTGTTTAAGTTACTAACTAAGCTCTTATCAGAGTTGTCATCGTTGTCTTTTATAATGTCTACATCTATAACTTGATAAAAAGTTGCAGGTGTATCAGCAACATCCCAAGTACCTAAAATTACATGATATCCGCTTCTATCTGCTGGTACAATACAATGATGTGTAACTTCTTTTGGTGGTTTTAATCCGTGTACTTGAATCGAGCAAAATGGTTCGATATCAAATGATGCTCTTGTTAATGGCTTATTTGGATTCCAATCCGGTTTAGTAAGGTAATAATTCCAATTTTTAGTAACATGATTTGCGGTAAATCTCCAGCTAAACTGATTACTACCTGGTTTTATTTTTGTTTTTATCCAGCGACTTTTAGTTTGTTCATTTAGTTGTGAAAATTGTGGTAAGCCAGCACTAGCAATATTAGCATCAGCTGGTCCAGCATCTGGAAAGCCATCTGGACCTTCAACGCTTTGTGGTTCATATTGAACTGGACCACAACCTATATTTTGACCAAGATTACACTTATAAGATCTAGACTGCGGTGCGGATATATACCCGTGCGAAAAAGAGAGTTGAGCGAAACATAATGCCCAAAATGTTATTAGTAAACGATTTATATTTTTCTTAAGCATAATACTTTCCTTAGCTAGTTAACCCTTGCAACAATTATTATTTTTAACATATAAGAAAATGTTGATTTTTTATTATTATTTATAGTAAACCAATATACATCTTCAAGCATAAGGTGTATATCGAGTAAGTAGAATATTTAAGGACCGTATAAAATCCTAAATGATGTTATCGAACGATTTGCATTTATATTAATAATTATACTGTATCTATATATGTGGCATAAGTAAACATAACATACTGCAATTCTAGGTGTATGGTTCGGAAAGCCTATCATACCCCTGAAAATTTTTGGTATTGAGATAATACAAAATTATCTGTCATACCACTAATATAATCTATAATAAGCCTTACTCGGTAATACCATTCTAGGTCATTAATCTCTGCGGTAGAATATTTATTAGTGGATAAATTATTAACTGTAGTTTTATATACATCTACATATTTTGCTGGTAATTGCTTAAATAAATAGCCCTCAAGAATACCGCATTGATGATTATGTTCATCATTGGTTAATTTTAAAAAATCATCTTTAGTTAATTTTAATAATACCGCATATATATCAAATAAACCTGTTAATGCAGCATAACCACGAATTTCTGGAGTTTCTTTTTCAGCACTAGTGAAAACATAGCGTTGAGCAACTATTTTTAAAGTTTCTAAGGCATAATGCTTTGCTGAATTGCCATGAAAAATAGCGTCATCTAAAGTACCATGAAAAATTTCATTATGAAATTTAATATAATAACTAGATGCATGTTCTATTAAATCTTCAGTAAGCAGTAATCTTAAATTGGCAATGAAGTTTTTATCTTCTTTTGCAGTTTTGGTTGCTTGATCGATAATATTAATTAGATAATCATTAGTACAAGGCTGTTCTTTCCAGATATCAATAAGACATGTTTTTAACTCGGATACAGATAGAATATTTTTATCTATAGCATCTTCTAAATCAGACACACAATAGGCTATATCATCAGCTGCTTCCATAATATACACCAAAGGAAAACGACAACCAGTTTCAATTTGCAATTGTTTATTAATTTCTTCTATTAATAATTGCTCTGAATAAAAAAAACCTGGTTTTTTGCTCGTATATGATGGCGCAGTAGTTTTATTTTTTGTATAGCGGTAAGCAGGTATAGTATATTTTACCATGCTAGCTACTTGTGATAATAATAGGTTTAATTTATGTAGACTATGAATAATTCTTAAACCTTGAGCGTTGCCATCGAATAAAAGTAAATCTGGTAGCAAATAATCAGTAAATAGCTCAGAAGGCTTATATTTATTTTTCATTGCTTGATGGTAGCAACTATCTAAATTATTATTTAACCATGCACAAATAGTTGTTTCACCAAAATGACCAAATGGTGGGTTGCCTACATCATGTAATAAACAAGCAATTTCTACAATATTAATAAAAACTTCGGTAAATTCATCTAAAGAATTTGCAGATTTATCTATTTTAGATAAAATTTTACGTGAAATACTACGAGCTATTTGTTGAACCTCTAAAGAATGGGTCAAGCGGCTACGCACAGAAGCATTAGCCTCTAATGGATAAACTTGGGTTTTTTGTTGTAATCGCCGTAATGCCGCAGATTGTATAACTCTTTGTCTATCTAACTCGGTATTATCAATAATTCCTTCTATATTTGTTAGTTTGTTATCAGTATAAAATCTTTTATTAATTAGCTTAATCTTGTAATTACACTGTTTTTTCATAAAAAACACCTTTTAAAAATTACTTCATTGTTAAGGCACCTTAAAGTGCAACCTGCATTCCTGCGGTATTTTGCCTTGAATTAAATCATTTTACTTAGCCCTGAAACCTAGTATTTTTATCTGCTACGTGTATATATCATGCTAATTTATTTATAGTCGTTATTTTCTAGATAGCAAGTGCTAATAATTAGTATATTTAAACATAAGTGGTATCACTATTACTAGCTATAGAAGAAGTATTCTCTATATTGTTAGTCGTTCTTACTGGGTAACAGCAGCGTTCTTTTAGTTTATAATATGCCAAACGACCAAATGAAGCACCAGTAGCACAAACAGTGCTTCCAATAGCTTCACCTACAGCTTGGTATATTTTTTCTTCATTAGTTGTTATAATATTACCGTTAGGTGTATTGAGTTTAGGGTGAGTTTCACTATAAATCAGTACTCCTGTAAGATGACCTATAAACCAACCAACACCAGTTAACACAATAGCACATCCAAAAAAAGAACAACAATTTTTTTTTACATAATCTGTTGCACGAAAATGATTATTATTAGTTTCTATTAAATCTAGTCCGGTATTATCAATACTAACAGATTGATTATTATGATTTACTATAGTATGCATAATTAGATCCTAGATATCTTAAAAATATATTTTTTATCTTTTATAATTTTTTTTAATTTACTATCAGACCGATATGTTTTTTCTAAAAAAAATTTATATTCGAGTAGAAACCTTATAGTAACATTTTAAACCTGTGGATTAAAGTTTAATTTACACAGGATTATTATAATAGTATAATAATTATTACTTATTATTAGTGCTAAACTAAAAATAAAAAAGAATATATTATCTTCTACTTGAAAATTTTTTTATTTAAAACAACTTAAGAATACAATGAATATAAAACAGACTACTACTGCAGAAGCTATTAATTCTAATATAAATATTGTAAAAGATTTGCCTAATGAAATTTTACAAAATATATGTTCTAGACTAGACAAAATTGATATAAAAAATTGTAAACCCGTGTGTAAGAGATTTTTAGATATAGTTAATCAACAAGAAAAAACATATTTTACTTCTTTATTAGCATTAAAAAAACATCCTGAGCTATCTATAGATTACTATAAATCAGTTACACGCAATTGGCTACAAGCAATAAATATGCCAGATACAGAAATTAGCTCTTTAGATGAAAAACTAAATAATGATAATTTCAGCTTACAATTATTTTTTAAAACAACTAAATATATAGCTACAAAAGAAAATATTTCATATGAAAAAAAAGCTACTTTATTGCATGATTTAGGAAGTCGTATTGGATATAATGAATGCCCTGTATCTTGTTGTTTAAGCCCTGCAGCAAATGTTATTGTTAGTCTATCGCAAAATAATGCCGCCAAAGTTTGGCGTTTATCTGATGGCGATTGGTCATTAGAAGATACTTTAAATAATTATGATGGCGATGAAATAGCTTGTATAAATAATATTTGTTTCTCTCCCGATGGTCGTTTTATTGTTACCACTTCTAATTTTAGTTTTAAAATATGGCATTATGCAAATGATCATTGGCAAGCAAATACCAGAATTAAAAATTTATATGCTAATAAATTATACTTTAGACCAGATAGCAAACGTTGTGTAATCACGACTGAGAACAATCCAAAAATATATGATCTTATTGATAATAAATGGCAGCTAGTTACGGACAATATATTAGATATAGACAAACTAAATAATATTGATCCTGATACCTGTAGCTCTACTACACCTTATATAAAAAACAATACAAAAATAGACCACTGGCTACATGCCGTATTACAAATTCATATTATTTCTGCCTTTAATAGTAGCTACCTAGACCAACCTTTTGGCGATAGGATTATGACGTTACTAAATGGCGACTGGAAAAGTTGGAGTCACCCTAAATGCGAACCTAGTGGGGTAAATTATGCTTATACTAGTTTTGATATGAATTTGTTTATGATGTCCGGTCGTACTGGTTATCTAGGAGAATACACTATAATGCTGCAACTGCAAGATAATAAATGGCAAGAAAAAGCAAGAATTGAAGGGTTAACAAGGCGGGCATGTTTTAGTTTAGATAACAAAAAAGTTATTTTATATCAAGAACATATTATTAAAAGCTCTAAGCGTCGCAATTGTATTTGGGATTACGATACCGAATACAAATCAATAGTTTATAATATTACCCAAAATGGTCTCATTGAAACATTAGATTTAGAATATGCTGATAAAATTGTTTTTAGTGCAGACTCCAAGTATATAGCTAGCTCCGAATATTCAACCGTAAATATATGGCAAGAAATAACTAACAATCAACAATCTAGTGAGCAACAATTAACAACTTCATGGAAATTAATTACTAGTATCAAAAACAATGAAAAAGTAGCAGATATTAATTTTAGCCTAGATAAAAGACTACTAATTATAATGCTTGTAAATGGAAAAATAAATATATGCCAGTTAAAATAGCTTAGCGTTTTCGAGAGCAAAATCAACAATGTTATATTTTTATCAGCTACAATATTCTTTCATGTTTCTATTTTGCACTGCACTTTATAGGCTAATAA
Organism: Candidatus Gorgonimonas leptogorgiae; assembly: GCA_929200515.1. Lineage (GTDB taxonomy): Bacteria > Pseudomonadota > Gammaproteobacteria > Pseudomonadales > Endozoicomonadaceae > CAKMZJ01. Next base: position 7,134 of record CAKNAD010000046.1, read on the forward strand.
GAATCAAATATATACCTTTTACTTGAAAGTCAGTGCCTTATACATGAGAGCTTTTTATGCAAATAACTAATAGCCATCAGCAGTTAACAAATATACCAACTATTATAGAAAATACAGCTTTAATAACAAATAATGCAACAAACATCCAAACTAATAATAAAGCCAGAGATTTCCCTATAACTACAATTAATGAACGTAAATTACAACCATTAGCCAATAAAGACTCTTATACTGAGAGTATACCGTTAGCAAGTAATCTGAATACCAAAGACTTTATTGAAGTTACGAGAAGAATCAAAAAAAGTGAATTAAATTTTGTAGATAACCAGTTACGTTGCGTTAATAATCAAGAATTAACTAAACTACAACAAATTTGTCAGCAACCTGAATTAATATTAACAACAGAAAATGCTTTTTTTAGCGATAAAAAATTCCCTTTTATTATATTAAAAGCATTACAGTTAGAAATTTTATCTGTATTTGAATTTGCAAGTTTACAGACTTGGCATGAAGTTTATAACGAGCAAAAATTAATGCACCCTAAAGCTAGTCCTCAGTTATATAACTTATTAAATACAGATAATAGCTATAATGAAGCTGCATGGGAAATTATAATCTCAACCATAGAAAGTTGTAACCATAGTTTAAATAAAGATGTAATTCAAATAAATAATTCTCAAGTTGTATCAACTCTTAAACAGCAATCACATTCAAACTCTGCAATAGATAATTGCTTTATCCTATTTCCATTATCCACAGCGATTGATGAAAATGGTTTATATAAAAGACTGATGAGTTCTGGTATAAAGTTCTTTTCAGTTTATAACAATAACAGAATCTCAGTTAGCATGGCTTTATACCAAGAATTTTTTAATGCTACATTTGCTAATAATTTATGTAAAATAAATCCAGTTATCGGAATAAGCACACCACAAGATATCAGAGACAGTGGCTATAGATTATTACGAGATTTTGCTATACCTTTCCCTAATCATCCGTTCCCTGAAAAAGTACACGGATATTTTGTTAAAGAAATATTAGAATTCCAGCATCATGATATTTATCATGTATTTCATATGTGTTTAATGACTCCTGAGTCTATTAAGTTTTATTTAACGATAGGTGATGCACTGTTGAGCTTAAGAGATAAATGCAATACAACAATTAATATATTAAAGAAATTAGCTATTATAAAAATAGATAAACTAGGTGATTTCAAAAACAAGTTAAAAAAAATGCAACCAGACAATACAATTAAAGCAGAAAAATTATTATTTAACGAGTTTTATATTTTAAAAAAAATATTAGATAAGTTAAAAACTATGCGTAAAGCTTATGGACAATTCAAGTTTGAACTGTATGATGCAGATGTACGT
>CAKNAD010000046.1:8519-14583 GCA_929200515.1 Candidatus Gorgonimonas leptogorgiae
ATATTATTTTATTTTTCGTACGCAAAAACAAAAAACTTCCTGTTTTATCTGGATCAGTAGCACAACTAGCAGGAAGAACAGCTATAGAAGCAGCTAATAAGATGCTAAATATGCACGAGAGTTGTAAATATTTTATAGATTATTTTAATAATAATTATAATGGTACTCGAAAAGAAAGCATTCTTAATTTTTTAACTGGTGGCATAAAAGCCCTTGAAGGTTAAAATACTTATTTGTTTAATTCTTTGTAACAGTCATGGGCTTGTTATTGAATAACCTGAGTTTGATAAAAAATTAATATTTAGGGTAGTGTTTTCATAAACTACTACCTTAGTGTAGAATTAATTAATAACTGCCAACAATCTTTGGCAAACCTTATTATAAGATTTTAGAAATTGAATTTGAACTTCAACGGCATTATTTATGTGCAGTTCATCTTGTTGTACTTTTCCTAATTGTAGTTGAGCTTGATCGCCTAATGTTTTTTCAATATTTCCTAAATTTCCTGATATTGCTTGTGCTTCTTCTCTGGTAAATTCTTCAGTTTCTAATACTAGTGGATTATCTGGATGATCTAAATTATAAGCAATAAGGCTATAATCTACATTACCATTATTTTTTTTTATTCTTGCATCTAGTCTGTGTTGTAATGCACTATCTATTTTTCTACCACTTCGTAAATGTGTAGGCATTTTAAATAAATTTTTACCTTTAGGAAGAACTTTAATAGATTGGTTTTTAGCAACATCGGTTTCACTTACCACAGTTAAAAAACTATGAAGCATATCAGCTATTCTTGGGGTTTTTAATGCTAAAATTTTATCTACTGGTAATTGACGTGGCTTCGATGAAAATCCATCTGATGTAACTTTAGTATCTTTAAAATATAAAGGAAGCATCGCAGTGATAATCTGATGAAAACGATTAAATAACTTACTATCCTCAAGATATCTATTAGCTTTTTCATTATTTCTCGCGCGGCTAGTAGTTGCATTAGTATACTGTTGTCTAAAAACAGCAATAGCAAAATTACCACCAGTCAAACTCACCGGACCATATCCGTATTCATATTCTCCTGCCTCTCTTAGTTGTTTTGATATTTTAGCAATTGCTTCTATAATTTCATCTTGACTATCAATTAATTTTTTTATATGAAGTAAATTTTTATTTGCTAATAGATTAGCTGCTTTGTATAAATCTGTTAGTACCTTATCTTTATTAGGAAGTGTATTTAACTTGACTATATCCTCAGCTTTAGTTGGCAGGTTAGTAATACCATGATCAGCTAAATATTTTTTATTTAACTCTAAAGATGCCATTATTATTTTAGCTAAACCTAATTTTATAGATGGAATTTCGATATATTTATTATATGGATTGTCTTTATGCAGTTCATAGTCATGGTAAAGTTTAGATATTTTTGATTTAATTGCTGCAAAAGAAGATTTTTCGTTATTAAGACTATCTATTTTATTTACAGTTTTATTTAACTTATTAACTAGATAGCTATATTCTAAAATTAAAGATTTTTTCTTTAAACTAGGCTGTAATAGTACATCATGTGCGTTTTGTAACTCTGTAATCTTATTACCTTCAAGCGTGTTAAGTTTCTTAATAGCATCTTTTATGCTTGATGATAATCGTTTTAAATCTGAAATTTTCCAATGAGCTCCAATTAATGAAAATTTTTTGTTATAATCTGTATGTAATTTATTATTAGTAACAAAATAGAAATCTCTTTGCATTCCCTTTGTAGATGCATCATCTGGATATAGATCAGCATTTAGCTCACTACCATCAGCCATTGTTGTAGGTTCTTCCAAAAAACGTGTAGTATCAAGACTAAAACCCGCTTTTTCTAAGATTGATTGGTTGATGTCATTATTTTTAAATGATAAATCTTTAAATAACTCTAGGGATAATTGGCCCGGAGAAAATCTTACTATGTCCCCATCATTTTTATCGCGTGTTTTATTCCTTAACCAATCATTAAGTACTTTTAACCTAAAAATAATCTGTGAGTATTTTTTTGCTAAGTCATATGGGGTTTGTGTTTTTAAATCTGCTACTTGATTTTTATCGCTGTAAGTATTTGTAGTATCTATTTCAACGATGATTCCTTGAGACTTAAATTTTGGATTGTTTTCTACTAAGTGTATAATAGGTTGGTATTCATTATTGTTAGCATCCTCTATTGATGCTCTTAGTCCTTTTTGAAGGCTGTGTAATTTTTTCCAAAATTCATTAATTTTTTGTTTTAAAACTTTTAAGTCTGCTAGTTTATGTGACTTCATAGCTTTTTCTATTACTTTAGATCCTATAGCACTAGACAACCATTGTATATCTTTTTTGGATAATAGATCTAGTTTAACTTTTAAGCCTAATTTATCAGCAACTTGTGTTTCAGAAAACAAACTGCTACTGTCTTCATCTACGTCATCAATCTTCTTGAATAGTTTCCACATTAGTCTTTGTAAATGATGTATTTCTTCTATAATCTTTTTCCTGCTATCTTGATTATGGATAATATTATGTTGTAATTGGAACATGTGTTCTTTAAGTGCAACAGTAGCAATATTTGTGTTTGTGATTTTTTTTACATCAGCAAATGATTGGTTAACAATTTTATTTTTAACTTGAATTACGGCCTTTATTAAATTATCTAGCTGTTCTGCTGTAAATTTTTTTCCTTCTAAGAGAAGTTTTTTACTAACGGGCGGTTTCATGCTATTGTAAGCTAATAAATTGAAATCAGTCCAAGTTATATTTCTTAAACTATCAGGAATATCATCAGGATTAGTATTGTGTAAAAAATTATTTCCTGATCTAAAGCCATCAATAGTAGATAATAAAAACATGATTTCAGGAGGTAAATATCTAGGATCAACGACTACTCTATCTTTATTATGGCTTATCAAATCGCCTTTTAGCTTATTAAAATAATAAAGAGCATCAGATACTTTTTTTATGCTATCAAGCTTATCTTTATGAGCAGCATAAGTAACATAACTAGATTTTTTTTGATCATAGAGAGTATTTGTGTATAAACTTAATGCCTTATGCCCACTAGATTTTTTGGCTACACTTGGAGGTTTATCTAAATACTGTTTTATAGCGGCTAATTCATCATTTGTTTGTAGTAAGTTATAGTAATAACGATTTTGCTGTGCTATTAAACTATGTTTATATCCAGTAATAGCTGCTTGGATAGCTTGAAGACTCGAATTATTTTGTGATGTGTGTAATTGTTCAGCCTCTTTAGAAAAATAACTAGCTTCTAATTTATGAGATAAGCTAGATTTAACATGTACTGCAATTAATTGAGGGTGATGTATATCATTAGTAAATTTATGAAATGCACCTGAGGCTGTTGCTGGATCAGTTGATTGTGTTAGTGCTTCAGTTATAGCACCTGATGCTTCAAGAGTGCTATCAAGAACAGCACTAGTTTTTTTTGTAGATTTACCTAGTGTTGCTTGTTTTGATCTTAATACAGATAGTAAATTGTTAACTACACTTTGTTTGATTTTTTTTGTTAATGTAGATAAATCTGCTGTTTCATCAGATTGTGTTTTATTGATAACAGAGGTGATTTTATCAATAAGTTGTTGATAATTATTAGTATCAAATTTTATTTCTCCATGTTCATAAGATGTATCTTTTTGTAACTTATTATCGTTTTGTTTGACTAAATCAAAATCCGACTTACCATTATTTGCTGCTGCATCAGTAAAATAGTTACTTTCTGATATAACATCATATTTTTTTAATAAAAATAAAGTTTCAGAATTTAAAAAATTTAAGTTAAATGCTCTGTTTTCATTCTTTGCTGCCGTTAATATTGCAACAAATGCTGCTAGCTTTTGTTTTTCGTCTAATTCAGTTATGATTTTTTGAGTTTTCTGTAGAATTTCAGTTTCCGTATGAAGTTTATCAATATAATATTGTTTATCTGAGTTAGCTACTAAATAAATATCGTGGCCAAAACCATTTTCGGTTAAACTTTTCTGAATATTGAGTAAACTCTTGTGTTGCTGTATTCTACTAGCATATTCCATGCGATATTCAACAGATAATTTATTTTGTATTTGGTTAACAACTTTTACCGCTTCGTTAAAGCTATTATAATCTTTTGCCTGTGTAAGATTGCTGATTACATCGCTTTGCTCTCCTCCATTTAATTCAGTCAAAAGCGCTAGATCATCTCCTGTTAACGGGATATGTTTATTCATAAAACCTAAATGCTTTTGGTTAGCTAAGTCTTCATCTTCTTTTTTAGAGCGCACAAGAGCAAGAATTATATTGAACTTACGTATTTTATCTTCTAATAAAGTAATTATATTACCATCATGTGTTTCTACCTTATTAATAGAAGAGTCTTGTGCTTTATTTAAAAGAGTCTTTATAGTTGTTTTTTTAACTGTAGAACTAATTATTGATGCGTTTTTTAATTGATTGATGGCGTTATTTGCATTTGAGTTAAGTGTAGATACAAGGTTTGCTACAGTACTTATAACAGTATTTAGATTTGTTGCTAGTGAATCAATATCTATCCCTTGCTCTTGTAAAAGTTGTTTTTGTAGCTCTGTAAGTTTACTAGTTATATCATAGTGCCTAGCAATATCATTGCCACTTTCTTGTAGTTCTTGTAAGCTCGTTAAAATAGCTAAAACTTCATTGAGTTCTTCTAATTTATTGATAGCAACGGTATATTTATTTTTATGCTGTAATATAAAATCATGCTGTTGTTGCTTCTTTAAGGTATCGCTAGCTGTAGTTGGTATCTCAGTATTAGGAGGTAAGTTTACAATCTCGTCTGCTAATCCTTTCGCTGTTAATTGATTATGAATATTAGATAGATTTACATTATTCTCTCCTAAATCTTTAACTAAAGTATTCTCTTGAGTTTGTATATTGTCTTGTTCAGATGTAATTGAACTAATAATAGTATTTAATAACTGCCGGTTGGCAGATTGACCAAGAGTATGTAGCCTTTTTAAATTATCTATAAGCCCTGGTGAAATTGCTGAAAAATAGTTAACAATAGCAGTAAAGTCGTCATCTGAAATATTCGGGACTATAATTAAACCGTTAAGTTTTGAAGATGCACTACCCGTATTATAACTGTAACTATAACTTAGTTTATCTTTTACTCTTTGCAGGACGGCATATATTGAAACTATATTATGATATTTACTTAATTCTTGTTTTATAGTATTAACTAGCTCTTTTTGTTGTTTTTTTAAAGTTTTTTTGGCAGAATCATCTGCAGTAGTAACATTATTATCTGCATCTAGACTCCTTGATTCTAATGTATCTGAGCTAGATTCTGTCATTGCGTATTCTTGCTTATTTTCTATAATTTTAGGTTGCATTTCCTCGCTTTTTAGTATATTTATACGATTTGTAGCTTCTTGTATTAACTTGTTAGCCATTTGGGCATCTTCGGTATTAGATTCTACTAAATTAGATAAGTTAGATGAGTTGAAATTTTGTAATAATAGTGGAAGTTCGAATCTTAAAAATAACTTTACTGAATCTTGAGATAAATTGGATAATAGATGTGTTAACTGGTAAGCTATTGCTTCATAACTATTATTACTGTTTTTGTGTGCTCCATGTGATAAGATATTATCTTTTATAGTATTTATTTTATCTAAAATATGTTGGTATCCTGTGGTGTTTTTTTTATCTCTTATTATTGTAAAGAAATGTTTAGCTAAAGCAGTAGCTACTTTTACAGATAAATCATTTGCGGTGATATCATCGTTAGCTTTTTCACTGTTTGTGTTGTCATAAATATTTTTTCGTGCTCTAAAATCTACTGAAGAACTACGTAAATCACTCATAATAACCACGCTGTAATTAATTAAAATATAGCCTCTGATATAATTTTAGCAGTATTTATTCTTTTTTTATTTATAAAATATGATTAAAATAGCTTTAGTTCGTATTAACTATTAGTTATTATATACACGTGGCAGATGGAAATGCTAGGTTTCAGGGCTAAAGAAAAAGATCTAATTCGAGGCAAAATACTGCTGGAATGCAAGTGCATTTCAAA
>CAKNAD010000047.1 GCA_929200515.1 Candidatus Gorgonimonas leptogorgiae
GGATAAAAGCTTAGAAGCCTTGCCCTCTGGGGGCTATTAAAAAGATTTACTTCATAGTTAAAACACTTTGAGGTGCATTTTTGCATTCCTGCAACATTTTGCCTCAAATTAAACCATTTTACTTAGCCCTGAAATCTAGCATTTTCGTCTGCCACGTGTATAGATGCCTAATGTCCTGTATATGACGAAAGCAAACCAAATTAATGCTATTTTATGTGAATCTGGTCATAATATTAGACTAATTCTTAAAAAACTTATGCTTTTTTCAGGGTCTACTAATTAAGAATCTTTTAATTTTATCAGACATAGATTTAAACCAACCGCCCTTTTCTACTGATTGTAATGCTATTAAATTTTCTGTTTTTACTAGTTTATTATTTAACTTTATTGTTATATCTCCAACTTTAGTATTTTTTATAATCGGTGCTTCTAGATCATCAAAGACATCAATAGAAATACTAAGTTTATCATTCATTCCTTTAGGTATAGTTACTAAAATATCATTTACTGTCCCAGTTTTAAGTAAATTATCTTTACCACCCCAAACTCTGACTTCTTTAAGAATTTCTTGTTGTTCTGAAATCTTATTATTAGTAAAAAAGTTAAAACCATAAGCAAATAATTTTTGAGCGTCATCTGCACGTTGTTGTTCACTTTTAGCTCCTAGTATAACTACAATAATTCTTCTTTCTTGCTGTTTGCTTGTTGCTATTAAATGATATCCTGTTTCATCGATGTGTCCAGTTTTTAAGCCGTCGATATTAGGAGATGTCCATAGTAGTCTATTACGATTTTTTTGCCTTTGTAGTGGTTTTTGAGTTTTTCTGTCTATACCATATTGAAAATATTTTTCTGAATATAGTTTAAAAGATTCTGGGAAATCATAAATTACATGCTTGCTCAGTACAGATAAATCTTTTGCAGTTGAATAATGACCTTTTTTTGGCATACCTGAAGCATTAAAAAAGCAAGTGTCATTCATTCCTAAAATGCTAGCCATTTTATTCATCATTTCTGCAAATCCATCCTCGCTACCTGCAATATGTTCAGCGATTGCAATACTAGCATCGTTACCAGATACTATGATAATGCCTTTCAGTAAATTTTCGATACTTACTTTTTGCCCAGCTTCAAGAAACATGGTGGATCCTGTAGTTTTCCAGGCTTTTTGACTAACTACAACTTCTCCTTGCCCTGATAAAGTACCGTTTTTTATAGATGTATTTACTAAGTAGGTCGTCATTAATTTAGTAAGACTAGCAGGGTGTATTTTTTTATTTTCATCAAAACTTGCTAATACTGCATTAGTATCCGCATCTATCATAATATAGCTATCAACAGCTAGAGCTGGTGGTGACGGAAGAATACCAAATGAATGTCCAGGAATAATTTTATCTTGCTGTTGATTCAACAGATTACTATTAGAAGCCATTACATTTATAGTAGTCAACGTTAACATAATTATAATTAAGATTTTTTTTAGCATAAGTTTTGTTTACCTATAATTAATTTTGATATATACATTTTCTACTTGAAGTTGTATATATATGTGGCAGAATTAAAGTGTGCATAATTTATATTCTATAGTATAAATTATTTTTAGTAAAAAAACACTTAATTTAAAAATAGGAATAAAATTTTTAGAGCTTAAAATATTATCATCATAATGTATATTAACAATGGAAATTATAAAATTGTAGCGCTTTAGTCGCTATATATCTACTTGAATGTGTATATCTGATGCTGTTGTGAAAAAAATAAAATACTAGATCACACAAACTTATATATGCTTGATTAAAACCTGTAGCTTTATCTGTAAGGTATAGTGTTAATATCTCATTGGCCTCTAAATTAGCTTAACAGTAATTATAATCGCAAACAGAACTACCAAAATGAAACACAGTATTAAACTAGTTAAGTAGTGCGATATTACAAATTTGTGCTTTCTGTAAAAAGTTAATAGTTTATTGATATTCTTTATAATAATAGCAATTTTTTTTGTTTTTACTTTCTTCTAATCATTTGTTAGTTTTGTTATTACATTTAAATTTATTTAGTTGATATTTATTATGGCTTATACATATATGAAATAAAAATAATCAAAGGTATGAACTATATTCTAATAGGAATGTCTATAAATTACTTGATGGATGATATATATTTTCAAATTAGCTATAGTCAAATTATATGGTAATTTATACTATATTAAACCCTAAATATCTAGTTGATTGGTCAAAAATTGTGTAGGATTTTAAAATATTTATTGTTATTATCATTTATATACTATTATATACTATATTTTAGTAAGTATATCTTTCCTATTTAAATACAGATATTCATAAATATGGTAAAAATTAAACTAAAGGATAAAAATCATATGATTACTGCTGTAATTAGTTATTTTATTTATAGTTTCTATAAGTTTAAAATATGAAGTTTTGCAGTGATTTCTTGATTTAGTGCTATTAAATGTGTAAAGTGTGCGTCATTTGTGATGATAAAATTATTAGCTAGAAAAATGTATACAAGTAAACAACCTATTAACTTTAAAATACTAGTTAATAAATTAATATTTTCTCTATTTGTATAGCATTTTTGTAAAATAAAAACTAGTAATTTAAATTGTAATGGGTATATTATCTGATTTTAATGACTTTGTTGTATAAGAAAAAACTTTAATGTTTATCAAAAATATAGCTTTTTTGTGCTATATTTTGATTTTTTATCTAAAAATAGTCTTTTTTTTTATTAAACAAAGCCAATTTTAGTTATAAATTTAATATTTATTTTATTAAAAAATAAACGCTAATATTAAAAGTAACGAAAGAGTCCATTAGTAAACTTAGTTTATGAAGCAAAGAAATTTAGTACAGGGCGTGTAAGTTAGGATGGGAAAATTACTAGTTATTGTTGAATCGCCGGCTAAGGCTAAAACTATTAATAAATATCTTGGTAAGAATTATATCGTTGCCTCTAGTGTTGGTCATATTCGTGACTTGCCCACAGGTAAAACAGCGTATATTTCTAATGAAACTAAGAAAATATTAAAGAAATTAGAAAGCAAAACATTAAGCTCGACACAAAAAGCTAATTTATTGAAACAGAAAGAAAAATTAAAATTATTTGATAGAATGGGAATTAACCCCAATAAAAATTGGGATGCCTTTTACGAAGTATTACCCTCAAAAGAAAAAACCGTTGCTAAATTGCAAGAATTAGCACAAAAAGCAGATATAATATACCTTGCCACTGATTTAGATCGTGAAGGTGAGGCAATTGCATGGCATTTAAAAGAAATTATAGGTGGGGACTCTGCTAAATATAAAAGGGTGGTATTTAATGAAATTACTAAACGTGCAATTGAACATGCCTTTCTAGATCCTAGTATATTAAATATCAATCGTGTAAATGCCCAGCAGGCTAGGAGATTTTTAGACCGAATTGTTGGCTTTATGGTTTCACCTTTATTATGGAAGAAGGTAGCTAGAGGATTATCTGCTGGCAGAGTACAATCGGTTGCGGTAAGATTGATCGTAGATAGAGAGCGTGAAATAAAACAGTTTATTCCTAAAGAATACTGGGAATTATATTTAATATTAAAAACACAATCACAAGATACTATCTCTTTTCAGGTAGTAAAATATCAAGATAAAAAATTTGATCCCACAAATAAACAACAAATAGAGCAAACAATAGCCGAATTAAAAAATCAGCAATTTATTTTAACTAAAAAAGACGTCAAAACTGCCTTTACTAAGCCTAGCCCTCCTTTTATTACCTCTACATTACAACAAGCAGCTAGCACTAAACTAGGTTTTGGTGTTAAAAAAACTATGATTGTAGCGCAAAAGCTATATGAATTAGGCTATATAACTTATATGCGAACTGATTCAACTAGTTTAAGCAATGAAGCAGTCACTAGTGCTAGAAAATATATATCAAATAAATTTGGTAACAAATATTTACCACCAGAACCTATAATCTATAAAAGTAAATCTAGTGCTCAGGAAGCCCATGAAGCAATTAGGCCGTCTTCTACTACTGCCAATACAGCTACATTAGATAGAGATTCAAAACGCTTATATGATTTAATTTATCAGCAGTATATAGCCTGTCAAATGACCGCTGCTGAATATTTAAACACTAATTTATATATAGATATTGCCAGTTATCAATTAAAAGCTAAGGGGCGCGTTTTGGTTTTTGATGGTTTTACCAAAGTTATGCAAGCCTATTCTAAGACCGATGACTCGCAAATACCTAATATTGATGTTAACGATCAATTAACTTTAATCTCAGAAAATCCTAAACAATTATTTACTAAGCCACCTTTTAGATATAGCGAAGCTAGCTTAGTAAAAGAATTAGAAAAAAGAAGCATAGGCAGACCATCAACTTATGCTGCTATAATCTCAACAATACAAGATCGGGGTTATGTTTCAATAAAAAACAAACGAATTTATGCGGAAAAGATTGGAGAAATCGTAACAGACAGACTCACGGAATCCTTTGATAATTTTATGAATTATGACTTTACCGCTAACTTAGAAGAGTATCTAGATAAAATAGCAACAGGTAATAAAGACTGGAAAGTAGTGTTAGACGACTTTTATGCAGATTTAAATAATAGGTTAGTAGCTTCAGAAGATAAAAACACAGGAATGCGTGCTAATGAAGCAGTAATGATAGATTTAAAATGTAGCAAGTGTAATCGAGATATGATGATAAAAGTTGCTGGCACAGGCGTATTTTTAAGTTGCTCTGGTTATAACCTGCCTATAAAAGAAAGATGTAAATCTACTGTTAATTTGATTAAAGGCGAAGAAATAGCAAAAACAGAAGATGACATATTTGAAGTTAATGAACTAAGAGCAAAAAAACGTTGTGATATCTGTAATTCAGCTATGGATGTTTATTTAATAGATAACACTAAAAAACTACATATTTGTGGTAACAACCCTGACTGCCAAGGGTATAATATAGAAACTGGTGAATTTAAACTGAAAGGCTACGATGGACCAGTATTACAATGCGATAAATGCAATTCACAAATGCAGCTAAAAGACGGTAGATTTGGAAAATATTTTGATTGCACAAACGCTGAATGCAAAAACACAAGAAAACTACTTAAATCTGGTCAGCCAGCTCCACCAAAGATGGATCCAGTTAAAATTCCAGAATTAAAATGTGCTAAAGTAGATGATTTCTTTATATTGAGAGATGGCTCTTCAGGATTGTTTTTAGCAGCAAGTCAGTTTCCTAAAAATAGAGAGACTAGGTCACCCCTTTTATTAGAAATAATAGATCACAAAGATGAGATTGACCCTAAATACCACTATCTTTTTGATGCTCCTAAGCATGATCCAGACAAAAACCCTAGTATAATCAGGTTCAGCAGAAAAAATAAAGAACATTACCTATCATCAGAAAAAAATGGTAAAGCAACTAAATGGAAATCTTTCTATAGAAATGGCCGTTGGCTTGTTGAAAAAAAATAGCTATTTCTACCTAATTTACCCAAAATATCAAGTTTTATAGCTAATTTGCATACGCTATTTCAAGCAAATTAGCAAAGTGATGCTAAATTTTAGCTAGTATTCACAAATAACATGCAAAAATTCTATTTAGAATTTCTATTATATCAAAAAGACGTAAACATTTTGATGCTGTTATTACTAACGGCGATTATTTTATTACCATCTTTAGAAAAAGATAATGAATTTATTCCAAATGAATTATTTTCAGTACTAATATCTTTCACAAAATGATACTCTTTATTGTTTTCTCTAAATAGGGCAATATGACCTTGAAAATCACAAAAAACAATATAATCTCCTGCACGATTAATATCAATTTTATCAATATCACAAAAATTAACTTTAGTTTTATTAGTTTTTTTAATATTGTAAGCTTCCCAGTTGTAGTTATCTATCTGGGAATACACGATAACTTTATCATTGCCTATCTTAACTATAATTTTATTTTGATAATAATTAAATCTCATTCTAACGCTATGATTAAACTTAAATTTACATGAAGCCATGCTTCCTGCATAACTCTCAGAAAGATCTATTTGTGTGCTTTCAATCCAGCGATTATTTATTTTCGCAAAAACATGTATTTTATTTGTTAATCTAGCTACTAATAAATCATTTTGATTAGACAATAAAATATCTTGAGACTGTTGCAATAGGTTTATTCTCTCTGCTCTTATCAGCTCGGTTAATTTATGTTTATTCTTTAATTGACAAGTATATAATTGAATTACAGATGTAATCTCTTGGTTATTTTTATTTTCATGAATATCTTGACTATTTGCTTTTAATTCTGTCTTTCCTGATAAATCGTTAACTGTTATCGGTTTATCTTGAATAGTGTTTCTTTCGAGAGCAAGGTTTAATATATTATCTTGAAAACAAAACGAAGCACAGCCTAAGTAATTAATTTCACGATTTTTTCCGATACTTCTTGCTGTTCTATCGAATTGCATTCTAAAATTCCATGTGTTATCTTCTGTGATTGATAATATATTTACATAGCTATCAGATAAAATTAATAAGTGCTTACTATCTTCACTAAATTCAAGTATATTTTTATTGTAAACTTCTGATTTTTTAAATAAGATCAATTTATTATTGTTATTATATTTTATTTCTGCTTTTATAGGAGAGCCATATTTTATAGAACTAGCTAAGTCATATATTGACAATACTCCTTCTTCGCTAATTACTGTAAAATATTTTTCATTGGGGCTTATAGATTTAGTATTTTTACGATAAGTCTTAGAAGTTAAAAATAGCTCAATATCGTATACTTCTGATTTTAAACTACCATCTAAGTATATCTTATCTAATTTAACTATATTAATACAATTGCCATCTATAAAACCATCTTTTGAATTAGACAATAAAGATATTATACATCCAGAATTAGGGATATATTTAGATCTCACATATTGTTTAATCTCTTTATATTTAGAACTGTTATTTTGATTTGTAATTTCAACTAAGCCTTTTTCCGATGATATAAACACACTAGACTGATTTATTTTTAACATATTATTTATAACTTTTATTCTTGATATTTATATTAAATGATAATCACTTTATAAAAATTTAACTATAAAACACTAACTTAAAACTTGCAACCTTATTTGTTTTTGTGTTTGCTATTTAGCTAAAAGATATACCGTTAAAAATCCCAATGAAAAATAATTGTGATGTAATTACAATAAATTTTATTTCGCTGTATCTGTGGCAAAAATCACTTACTGAAAACATGCTCCTTTAAATGCTATATACTCAACTAACAAGTGTATAATTTCTTTACTTTAAGCTATACAAATTCTTAACATATAAAATATTTTTACTACTACTAACAAGATAATTTTTTTATATGTTGCATTTTTATAGCAAAGTATATTTTAATATATGTAATTAGTAGTAAATAATTTTCAAAAATACAATTATAGGTAGCCGAATATGGAATTAGATACCACAACCATAGATTCAAGAATACATATAGAATCTATAATGTTAATTTTTAGTTTCTTGTTTTTAGTAGCTGCAACTTCAGCAGTTTTATTAAAACGATTAAAATTTCCATATACTATAGGGTTAGTTGTTATTGGTATAATAATATCTATTATAAGCAAGAGTAAGTTCTCATTGATACATTTAGATAATGTAGCTTTAAGTTATGAATTAATTATGTATATTTTATTGCCTATTTTAGTATTCGAAGCCTCTTTAAATATAAAAATACATGAGTTATTCAAAGATATTATACCTGTGTTATTATTAGCTATTGTTGGTGTTGCTATATCTACACTTATAGTTGGCTATATAACCCATAAGTTTGGTATTTTTAGTTATGCTGGGGCAATGTTATTTGGTGCTTTAATTTCTGCAACTGACCCTGTTGCTGTTATCGCTTTATTTAAAGAATCTAATGCTCCTAAAAGAATAGCCCTGTTAATGGATTCTGAAAGCTTATTTAATGATGCGACAGCTATTGTGTCATTTAATATTGTACTTAGTATAATTTTAACATCAGCAAAATTTGATTTTAATACTTTATCTGATGCTGTAACTGAATTTTTTAGAGTATTTTTTGGCGGTATAGCGATTGGTTGCTTACTTGGAGGATGTGCCATAATTTTACTTAGGATATCTCGTGGTATGCCGTATGTACAAATTGCTTATACTACTGTGCTAGCATTTTCTAGTTTTATCATTGCCGATATTTTCTTTAAAACATCGGGAATTATGGCAGTAATTACTGCTGGTATTTTAGTAAGTAATTACAGTAAAAGATCGATGGTAGATTTCATTACCTTTAGAAATTTAGATCCTTACTGGGAATTTATGGCTTTTACTGCCAATAGCTTTATATTTTTATTATTAGGTATACAAGAAGATTATCTATTTAGTAATTATGATAATACTTTACCTTTATATCCTATATTTTCAATTGCTATTTTTGCAGTATTATTAGCACGTTTTATTACCATATACTCAATTTTACCTATCAGCAATAAAATACCAAAAAACGAAATAATAGATAACGACACTAAAAAAATTATGTTTTGGGGTGGTTTGCGTGGTGTTGTTCCTGTAGCGTTAATGTTGTCAATTCCGCCTGATGTTCCTGAAAAAAAATTAATTATGGAAACAACCTTAGCTGTTATTTTATTCTCTTTATTAATTCAAGGTACAACTATAGGCTGGCTGATGAACAAACTTGGTATTACTAAAAACAATTAACAGCGGTTAAAATCAAACGGCATAACATCGGCAATAGCGTCTTTATTCTGTAACATCATAAAGACTCTATCTAAACCTAAAGCAACACCAGAACAACAAGGCATACCAGCCTTAAGAGCATCGATTAAATTTTTATCGTAGGGAACGGGATGCTTGTTACTAGATTTACGCTGTTGTTGTGCTTTAATAAATCGTTGTTGTTGTTCTATAGCATCTAATAATTCATAATATCCGTTTGCTATTTCAATACCATTTATAAACAGCTCAAATCTATTTGCCACTAAAGCATTACTTTGTTTACAAAAACTAATTTGTGCTAGATCTGCCATTTGTTGCGGATAACTATGAATGTAATATCCATGTAATTGAGTATTATCAACAATTAATTTAGGTTGAATGATATGATTAAAAAGTAAATCTAAACAATCTGCTCTCGTTAAATTTGAAGTTATATTAATATTGTTACGAGTAATTATTAATAGTTTGCTAGTTTCTACAATGTGCGGGTTAATAGCTAAATACTTTTGAAAAACTTCAGCATAGCTGTATCTTGCCACCTCATTAAATTCTGTAGATAAACTAGTCAATAGTTTAGTTACTTCATCCATTAAATCATTAAGTGTAAATTTGATACGATACCATTCAAGCATGCTGAATTCAGGGTTGTGCAGCCTACCATGCTGTTCATTTCTAAATACCTTAGCTATTGAATAAATATCGCCACTACCACTTGCAAGCAAGCGCTTCATGGCAAATTCTGGAGAAGTTCTTAAATAATATGGAGTAGAAGTATTGTTAAAGTCTGTAGTAAAACTTTCTATATTAGGGTCTACTGTTGCAAATTGCGATAAAATAGGGGTTTCTACTTCTAATACCTTAGCATTATAAAAATATTCACGTATTTTGCGTATATACTGATTACGCTGTTGTAAAAACTGTATTGTTGCTGAAGGCTTCCAATGCGACATAATAATAATTCTATAACAAATTAACATCTTCTACTTGAAATATAAGTAAAAGATGTACAATACTTATTTAATGTGGGCTAAAATACCATCTAGTTCATCTAAACTATTATATGATATAATTAATTTACCCTTGCTTTTTGAGCTGGTTTTTAGCTGCACATGTGCACCTACTTTTTCTGATAGCTCATTTTCTAAACGGATTATATCAGGATTGTTTTTGGCACGCACTTTTTTATTAGGTATTTGCTGTTTTTCTTTTAGTTGTGTTGCTAAAATTTCTGTTTGTCTAACAGATAATCCTTTAGTTATTATCATTTCAGCAATATAAAGTTGTTCATCTACTGATAACGGAATTAACGCTCGAGCATGGCCAGTATTGATTTCACCGCATTCAAGCATTTTTTTTACTTCATCGTGTAACGATAGCAATCTCAAAGTATTAGTAATAGCTACTCTTGATTTTCCTACGGTTTCAGCAACTTCTTTTTGTGTTAATTTAAATTCTTTTTGCAAGCGTAGTAACGAAACAGCTTCTTCGATTGGATTAAGATTTTCTCTTTGAATATTTTCTATTAAAGCTAGAGCAACGGCAGTTTCATCACTAACTTTTTTTATTATCGCTGGAATATCGTCTAGTCCAGCAAGTTGTGCCGCACGCCAGCGACGCTCTCCCGCAATTATTTCATAATTTTTGTTTTTAGTTGGCCTTACAACTATCGGTTGTAAAATTCCTTGTTGCTTTATACTTAATGTTAACTCTTCTAAAGATTCCGCTGTTATTTCATTACGTGGTTGACTAGATCCACGAACCACAGTCTCAATTGGTAGCTTTTGATATTCCTTGTTAATATTTACTGGCGATTCTTTATGGGCATTTAATGCGCTACTATTAGTTTTAGTAAGTTTGGTATAATTTAGTAATGCATTTAAATTAGTGCCTAAACGTTGTTTGGTCATTTTTTAAGCCTTAGATTTAGCTAGTGTTCTTTTTACTTTCTTTTTTTCGCAACGTCTTACAATTTCGTTAGCTAGAGCTAGATATGCTAGTGCACCTCTAGAATAGCGATCATAACTGATAACAGCCATACCATGACTAGGAGCTTCAGCTAATCTGACATTCCTAGGAATTACCGTACGATAAACTAAACGACCAAAATGATGCATTAATTGCCTTGATACTTCATAAGTTAAAGACAACCTAGGGTCGTACATAGTTCGAAGTATACCTTCAATTTTTAACTTTGAATTCAGGCTGTTTTTAATACCAGATACTGTATCTATTAAAGCAGCCAACCCTTCAAGTGCATAATATTCACACTGCATTGGTATTATAATACCATCTGCACAAGATAAAGCATTGATCGTAAGCATATTTAAAGAAGGAGGGCAATCAATTATAATGTAGTCGTATTGTCGGCTTACTTTTTTTAGCTGTTCTTTTAAGCGATACTCTTTATTATCCATGAACATTAAATTAACTTCAGCAGCAGTTAAATTAGAATTGCCTACAAGAACATTATAGTTATCTGACGACTTATGTATAGCGTCATATATATCACATTCACCAGTTAATACTTCACATAACGAGACATCATAAGCATTTTTATTAATGCCACTACCCATAGTTGCATTACCTTGCGGATCAATATCTACAAGTAATACCCGTCTCTTATTGCGTGCTATAGATGCTGCTATGTTTATGGCAGAAGTTGTTTTGCCAACTCCACCTTTTTGATTAGTTATTGCGAGTATTTTTGCCACAGTTGAAATTCACCCTAGATTTGATGAGTTATAATAACCAAATGTCTTTGTTCATTAACATATGGAACCTGCAAATTATCACATCTACTTAATACAAATTTAGCATCTTGTGTAATATCTTCTAGTTCTTCTTTAGGAAAAACCCCTTTCATTATTAAATAACAACCTGAGCTAGATAGCAAATGTCCTGTTAACTCTAGTGTTTTAGATATAGAAGCAAATGCTCTAGAAGTTATAATATCAAAAAGAGTATCTGGGTGGTAACTTTCTACGCGACTACACACAATATTAAGATTATTAATATTAAGGTCTATTTTAGCTTGTAACATAAACCTAGTTTTTTTACTATTAGCATCGAGAGTGGTGATGTTTTTATGCGGATATAAAATAGCTAAAACAATTCCAGGGAACCCAGCTCCAGAGCCTACATCGAGTATATTCTCAGCTTCAATGTATCTTGCAATGCTTAAGCTATCTAAAATATGCTTTTTTGTCATTTCTCGCTGTGAGCGTATAGCAGTTAAATTATGTACTTGATTCCATTTATCAAGTAGTTTTACCAATTTCATCAAAGTAGTTATTTGTTCTACCGACAACTCAATGTTTAGTAATTTACTACCTTGTGTGATCAATGTTTCTATATCTACTTCCATCCGTGCTTACCCTAATTAACAAATATGATTGTTTATAATCCTAGCATGACTAAGGCTAAATATACAACCTTAGGCTACAATAAAATAGGCTTTTAGATATTAAATGTAGGCAAGTACTGGTTGGTTTTAATAGTATCCTACTATCATCAAAAAAGATAAGCTATATAGAAACTATTAACTAAGCATAAAATCATCTAATTGTTGTTTATTTTTAATAATTTTATTTTCAGATACTTTTAAATAGCGGGCTAATTTGATGCTGTTATTACCCCCTACAGTTTCTGTGCTAGTATTTTCATTAATAATAAAAGTATTCATAAAATAAATCTCTATATTTTGTATTAAATTGAAAATAAAGTTATATTTTTTTAATATTTTTTATTAATCTTGTGTAGTTATATGAAAACGCTATATTTCAGGGCTAAATAAAAGGTTTAATTTAATACAAAACACTGCTCTAATGCAATAAATTACATAGTGTTTTAACGTTAAAATAAGCTTTTTTAATAACCCCTAGGCGTGTAAGAATTTTAAGATTTTATTTTGTAAAGAAACATCACCTTAGCTAAAAAAATTATAACAAGCTCCACAAAGAAGCTTTCCACTTGTATATAACTATTGCTTAATAGATGGATTTTGTACGAACCCTGCCATAGCAATATCATTATTTTCAGTATTAGCAAGAGAAAAGTAAAAAGGCCGATGTACATGAAACTTTTTTACATTACTCATACTTCTAGATAGATTCATCTTAGTTACTACTGTTGCTGTAGTGTCTACTTCATTTACATCAATGTAGCATTTTTGTAGTACTTGATTTATAGCACCTACATAACCACCCTTTATCATCTTGTTTAAATTTAATTGAGACCAAAGCGATTTTAGTTCAGGATGTTTAATCATAATACTTAGCAGGTTTATTTCGCTTGAAAATGAAAATAAAGGCATTTGTATACTTATTTCTTCTTGTAAACTAGTAGATTGCTCGTTATTTAATAAAGATATTAATTTACTAATAACTCCAGATGTTTTGCCATCGTTATTTTCTGTTGCTACTTCTGCAGGTGGCAATATAATATCCATAGCGTATTTATCACCCTTATAAAATAATCTAATCGCTTGCCAGTTTCCTAAAGATGCTTCTTTATAATTAGCTGTTTTTAGTGACATAGATTTTACTAGTATTGATTTACCTGCTGATAAATTAAATCGCATGTCATAGCTATCTCGTGTAAATGCTGACTTCCATTTACCATGGAAATGTATAGCATTTAAGATAGCAATATCAGCACCAGTAAAATCTCCTTTTTTAACTATTTCTCGTACATCACCATTAGTTTTAATAGCAAAAGCTTCGTTAATATCTTCTATAAAATTATTGCTCGATAATACTTGATCACCGGCAACAGCTTTTAATATAGCTAACCTTTTTTTCATGTTCTTAGATAAAGGAAGTCCCTCTGCTGTTAATACAGCATTAAAATTATCTAACCGTGCATCTTCATCAGCTGACGACCAAAATTTATTAAGTATTGATGCTACCCATGAATTCTTGCGACTATCTTCTTCCTTAACCTGTGCCAAATAATTAGGTAAAAGACTATCATTAGCATCTATTGTGCTGGGTATTGATAATAAACTTTCAGGAACTGTAACATCTATTTTATCAAATAAGTTAGCTAATTCTTGTTTTGTAGTTCCAGATGTTCCTAAAAATAATATAGTTAGTGCATTAATTATAGATTGTGAAGATATTATAACATTAGAATTCTTTGACTCTTTTAATAAACTCAATAATTCAAAAGAAAAAGTAGTTCTAGGGTTTTTATCCTTTGCCTCCAACGGTATTTGTTTGCCTTTTTGTATTGAACTTGGATCATCTAAATTATTCAATATATCACTATACAACTTCAACTTAGAAAAATCTCCTGTTTCTTTTATTAAATAACATTGCGTACAAAGTTTGGATCTATATACTGGGAATTTATTTTTTGTATCACATTTAGAGCAAATATTTTTTGTGTTTTCGATTGTAGTTAATTTATACCTCTGGAAAGAACCCGTATAATTTAACATAGGATTAATACTTGCATTTACTGAAGTAGGTGGGTTTATTGTAGTCATCATAATATTATTATCTAGTTATATGTATTCAAATAGACGATGTATCAATTTTCAAATTATTATTTTAATTAAATATACACCTTCTACTTAAAGATGCCTTTTTTTAGATCAAATGTGTATGGGGTCTATTAAATTAAGTAATACTAACGCAGGATAAAAGCTTAGAAGCTTTGCACTTTGAGGGATATTAAAATGTCTACTTCATAGTTAAAACACTTTGAAATACAATTTGATTTTCTGCAGTATTTTGCCTTGAATTAAATCATTTTACTTAGCACTGAAA
>CAKNAD010000048.1:0-8944 GCA_929200515.1 Candidatus Gorgonimonas leptogorgiae
TTTTAATAGCCCCCAAAGGGCAAGGTTTCTAAGCTTTTATCCTACGTTAGTATTTCTTGATTTAGTCGACACTAAACCTGCGAAACACTGCCTTGGCTAAAAACTTATAATCACTTGCTGAAAACTCGCATTTCCAACTGCCACGTGTATACACTGTCTACTTGAAAGTGCATATGCTTAATCGAGAACTGCTATATAACTATTGACAAATATAGCAAAAATATGTGTAAAATAACACTTTATAAGGCATTTAAAAAGGATATTTTATTTAAAGGAGTAATTATGATCAACCTGTATACTACGATACGAATGAAAACCGCTGCTAATCATACAGCTGGACATTTCAATCAACAAACTAATATTGAGGCTAAGTCCTATATTCAACAAAGCCAAGATACAACAATTAACTAAGCGCATAACTTGAATTATTAATGTATTAGTGGTATAATTCCTACTTCGACTGTATTTATGGTTAATATTATTTCTTTAGCCATAAAAAATATATATCAAATTAAAAGGATGTAATTTATGAGTAGTATCACACAAGTAATTGGTCGTTCGTTCTTGAATAGTTTAATTGGAGCTTGCACAACAGGAGATTGTAATTGTAATCCCAATATTATTAATAATATTAAAACTAGAATAGCTAATGATAATACAAGAGCAGATACAGAGCTAAAATTAAAAAATGTACCTTTAGATACTAGAAGTGTGGAATCAAGTGCTACTCCAATACAGAATATCAATAAAGGTGTGTCAAGCATAACAACAGCACAACCTGATCAACTAGGAAAAACCCAAGAAATTTTTAAATTTTTAGGTTATATAAAAAATGATAAAAACCAAGTGTTTTGTCCCCAAACTTATTCAGAAGCATCTGATTTTTTATGTAATGTTGTGCTAAAAGATAAAGAATCTGAAGAAGCAAGAAAAATGTTAGCCATTTCAAGCAATTGTTATAGCGATACTAGGAATTGTGGTACCTTACTATTAATCACAAGAAATGCATTAAGTGAAGATACTAAAAATAAATTAAAAAATCAAAATACTAAAATATTAGAACAATATCTAGGAATGAATGAAGATAATAAACTAGAGATGGAACATTTCTATTCATTAAAAAATGTAGCACTTCAAAACCGAGAAAACCGAGGAATTTTTTTAGGTGAGGATGAAATCGTAAATAATTTCAATAGCATTGATACAGTTCATATTTTAAAAAATCATGTTGAGACATATGGTGATTGGGACTTTATTAATAAAAATTCGTGCGTAGATCAGAGTTTTTTCCTAAGTAATGGCGAAGCTATTACAACTAATTTTTTTACTGGTTCAACAGAATCAGTTGTATTTGTAAGTGAAGATGAAAAAACAGATTTATTATCTAAAAATGAAAAAATTAGAAACGATTTCTTAGAAGAATCTAAAAATCATGATCACTTTTATAAACCAGACTTTTTAGATAATTATCGTAAAAGGACAGGACAAGAAGAAATTAGAGATGAACTATATAAAAAAATTGCAGACAGTACTGTGGCAATAAGATTATACACAAAAAACAACCTTATAGTAGATCTAATAAGAACAAAAACAGGTGCTAACAGAAATGATGAGCTATATAATGCTTACTGTGCTCTTAATAAAAAAGATCATAAAATTTCCTTTGAAATCCTAGCACCAGTATTTAAAATAACAAAAGAAGAAAATATATCAAAAGATTATGATAATGCTATAGGCGGTACTAGTGCAGATAATCACTCCAAAGATTTTGAACATAGCACATTATCTAATGGGTCAATGGAAATATTACAACAATTTAAATTTCAACTGAACTGGAGTGGTATTAGATGGAATTCGTCGGTTAAGGAGCCGTTGACTTCTTCCAATCTAGAACCAGATACTCCTTACAGTGCTCAAGATATTAAATTTAAGTTTGATAGTCCATTTTCTGTAGTACTTAGTGTTGCTGATGAAAATAAGAAAGCTAAAAATATATTATCCATTATAGCAGTAGATGATCCTCGAAGTTAGACAATCTTATGAGTGCGTTTCAAACTCTGTGTTATTAGTAAGTTTAGCTGTTTAAATTTAAAACAGATTAGCAATCGCTAAAACACTTTGAAACGCACTTGCATTCGGCAGGATTGTGCGCCTTGAATTAAACCATTTTACTTAGCCCTGCAACCTAGCATTTTCATTTGCTAGTGTATACATCTTTTACTTTGTTATCTTACCTACACATAACACAACAAATAATCCCAACGATAAATTGCCTATTATTACCTCTATACAGGCAAATACTCTCGATAAGCCATATGGTGTTATATCACCGTACCCTAAAGTAGTAAAAGTAACAATGCTAAAATATAAGCAAGTTAAAAAATTTTGTATATTGGAAATAGCACTAATATCATGATTATAACTAATAATATTATGAGCGTCATTTACCCCTAAAGAGAAAAAAATACCTGCAAAGGTTAAAATAAAGCCAAAAACAAAAAATAATAATCTGTGTGGATATTCACCATAGCCAATTATAAGATCAACTAACCAAGAAAATCCTCTAGATAACGACATATATTGCATCTGTTTACGTTGCATTCTCATTTCTTTATAAAAAAAATATCTAGATGCACTATGCATTTGTTCTGAATCTAAATATTTTTTTAGCATTCTTGCTGTCTCTTCAGTTTCTCTGTATAAATCTTTGCTTGGTATATATTGATTTTTAATTAATAATTCTTGTTGTAAACATTTACCCCAATCAATAAACTCTACTCTAGTGTTTTTAAAAATGCTCCTTAAAAGGTTACAACCAGATAAATTAGTTTGGTTTAAGTTAGCATTAGTAAAATTTGCTTTCAAAAAAGTACTACCAGATAAATCAACGCCATATAAATGAGCTTCAGTTAAATTTGCTCTTGATAAATCTGAATTAATTAATGCACAGGGTTTGTTGCCAATATGCAGATTTATACCTTGTAAATCAGTATTACAAAGTATAAAACCTTCCATAGGAACTCCAGTTTTTGCTCTTTTTTCTAATTTTTCTTTAATATTTATTTTGCTTTTATCTATTTTAGCTTCATGCCAAAAACAAAAAGATCCACCAGCTACAGCGTAATCGTTACATTGTCCGTGAATACCTTTATATTTACAATAACTTTTGTGATTATTATCTTTCATGATTTTATTTTATAAATCCTTATATTGAGAATAATTCAAAAAATTAGCAAAAATACTTTTACGATTTAGCTTTGTTATTATATTGGCATAAATCGGCAATTATACAGGAAGAGCATTTTGGTTTTCTTGCTGTACAAGTATATCTGCCATGCAAAATAAGCCAATGATGCGCATCTAATAAATATTTTTTGCTAATTCGAGACTGCAATTGTTTTTCTGTAGCTAAAACATTAGTAGCTTTTGCGAGTCCGATTCTATTGGCAACTCTAAAAATATGAGTATCTACAGCTATTACCGGTTGCTTAAAAGCAGTATTAAGAATAACGTTAGCGGTTTTGCGACCAACTCCTGGCAGTTTTTCTAGCTGCTCTCTAGTATCTGGCACCTTATTGTTATAGTTATGAATTAACATTTCACAGGTTTTTATCACATTAATAGCTTTAGTGTTGAATAATCCAATTGTTCTTATATAGCTTTTTAGTTTTAACTCGCCTAAATCTAGCATTGCCTGTGGGTTATTTGCCACAGCAAATAATTTTTTTGTGGCTTTATTGACGCTAATATCAGTTGCCTGAGCTGATAACATAACTGCAATCAATAACTCAAAAGTAGAAGAATATTCTAATTCTGTAGTAGGACTAGGGTTATTCTGTTGCAATCTTTGGAAAATTTGATCAGATATAGCTTTGTTCATTAAAATAAGGTACTCAATAATAAAAATAATTTAATTTAAAAAATATTAGCTTATTATATTGAATTATGAGTATGCTGTATATTATTTTTAAGTTGCCGTTAAATTAGACTAGATTAATATAAAAAATAATTTATAAGACTATTTTGACTACAGACTCTTACTTAGTCTAAAATTTATAACTTTTTTGGAACTAGTGAAATGGTAAAGATCCCAATTAAAATAACTAAACAAATTATTCTTCTTTTCTTTTGTTTATTACTTTTAGGATGTAAAGTATCACTATATTCAGGGCTTTCAGAAAAAGAAGGTAACGAAATTTTAGCTGTTTTATTAGATGGTAATATCCATGCTACCAAAACAGCGAACAAAGATAATCTAATAACCATTCAAATAAATTCTAGCGATGTATCTAGAGCAATAAATTTATTAAAAAGCTATGGTTATCCAAAAGAAAAATATACATCTATGGGTGATGTTTTTGCTAAAGATGGCTTAATTTCATCTCCAGTTGAAGAAAAAGCACGATACACCTATTCAATGTCACAAGAACTTGCTGCTACGTTATCGTTAATAGATGGCGTTATTCAGGCACGAGTGCATGTAGTTTTACCTCAAGAAAGCGATGGTCTCTCTGATACTAAATACCCCTCTTCTGCTTCTGTTTTTATAAAATATACTCAAGAATTAGATTTATCAGGATTTGTAGCAAAAGTAAAAACATTAGTTGCTAATAGTATAGAAGGTTTAACAATAGACAAAATAACTGTGTCGTTATTTTTAGCAACTAGACTAAGCCCGGAAGATTTTTTAAATCCAAATATAGTACCGAATACAGCAACTGATGAGCTACAGTTAAATCAAACAATTATTTATTCTCTTATAGCATTGCTAATTATTGTATTAATAGCTGTATTATACCAACTTACAACATACTCCTCAAATAGACCTAAATGGATGATTGATTTACTCAAAAAATTTCAAAAAAAATAATTTTATATGTTTTAGCTAATAATTATAGGTTAAGTAAATTTTATGATAACCTGTAATTATTTCTATTACACCTTAGAAAAATAACTGGATTTTAGATAATGAGCCAGAACAATGTAGCCTTCAATAATAATAACTTAAGATCAATTATAGAATTTAACCACTATTTAAGTAGATTTATCCATAATAGTTGGATAATAGATGATCCTTATTTAGATATCATCAACAAAATTAAAGAAGATATTAACTTTGATTATCAATTATCACAATACTTATTAAAAAAATTTAATTTAATTGATAAATTTTATTATGACTTTAATGAAGATTATAAAAAAATTATATTTGCTAATCATTCAATATTAGAAAAATTAGCCTTTTACATTGGTATAATTTTTAATGAAAAAATTATTAGGGTTAATGTTTTAAAATCACAACATAATAAATTAGTTGCTTGTCTAGGAAAAGAAGAATATTTATTTGCAACTCGCAAGGCACGTTTTTTGCTTCCGCAAGAAAATTTTACTCTCGATGATAACATGATTCCTTGGGATAATTTAGATAGCTTTAAAAATTTTTTATATATCACTGGTTTTAAATTGTTATCGTATTTATTCAATGATACATCTATGGCTTTTAAAACTAGACTATTAATAAAAATAGATAAAAAATGGCGTAATGCTTTTAACATGCCACATGATTATTATAAATTATCAAAATCAAAATGTAGTTCTTTAGTAATAAAAATTTTTAAGGAGGTAAATAATAAATGATACCTGCAATCCAAATAATAGATAAAAAAATTGAAATTAATCCAGCTTGTAAAATTTTAAAGAAAAAAGATTATATAACCTACTTAAATGCTGCAGATATTATTGCTTCAGCTCAGAAGCAAGCTCAAACTATAATAGAAGAAGCTAAAGTAAAATATGAGCAAGAAAAACAACGAGGATACAATGATGGTGTAAATGCTAGCAAAGTAGATCAATCAGAACAACATATGGAATTTGTTCGTAAAACAATTAGCTATTTATCAAATATAGAAAATACTATTGCAGATATAATAGTTAAAGGAATAAAAAAAATAATAGGCGATTTAGATACCGATAAAGTAGCATTAAATTTAGTAAAAAGTGTATTGAAAAATCTCAGAAATGAAAAAATGATAAAAGTACGTATATCTAGTGATGAATATGACTATGTAAACGAACATATGAAAAGCATAACATCAGAGTATAAAACTGTACAATTTATAGATTTAGTTTCTGATCATCGTCTTAAAGCTGGCGATTGTATTTTAGAAAGTGAATTAGGAGTAATTGACTCCAGCTTAGATATTCAAATTGAAGCTTTAAAACGACAATTTTCTAAACTAAATGATCTAGATACTGCAAAGTCAGAAGCTCAACTAGAATCAAAATTAGAAAAAAACAATAATAATGATGGTATAGTTTAATTATACAGCTAGCATATAAAAATGCGATTTTTTAGCAAGTGATTTTTGGCTTTTTATATTCGTGCTAAATTAACAAGTAGTCATACAGTTTAAAAGCCAAAAAGACTTGCCCTCTAGTAGCAAAATACTGTTTAATTGTTAACACACTTTGAAATGCACTTGCATTCGGTCAGCATTTTGCCTCGAATTAGATTTTTTCTTTAGCCATGAAACCTTGCCTTTCCATCTGCCACGTGTATATAATAATATTATCCTATACTATTTTTTAAAATAATAATTAAAATAAGAGAATATAATATGAAAAAAATACTTTTATTAACTATATTATTCATAACAATAAATTTATGTCATGCTATAGAACAAGAAGAAAGCAATGAACAAATAAAAAACAATTATCATAGTTTAGAAGTAATAAATAACGATGAAAATAACATAGGATATACAAATATATACGACAGATTTAAAAATTCATCACTTTATTTTTTACCATGTTTTTTATGTCTAAAAGAAGATATAAAATTGCATTATTATGTAATTAGCAGTTTTTTGATTAATATTGTTACCAATTTAGTTATTAGAAAATATTTTAACCTTGGCTATTATGATCATGATATGGAAAATATATTAATAGCCTTAGCAGTCAATCTATTTATACATATGTCAAGATCTGCACTTAATATATTTATGGCTGTATCTAAAACTAACTTCAATAAATATTGTTTATGTAATTTGCTTACTATTTTCGTTTCAGAAACTATATATACGTCTATGTCTTTCGATACTATTAACAAAAATTTAAAAGCAGTAAAAAATAATGAGTCATCTTATTTTTTGATCCTTATGTATCCACTTCCAATAACAATCTATTTATTATATAAAAACTTAGGTTATTTTGTTAATAATGGATATATATCATATATTTCTGCAACTACTAGATCATATAAATTGATTTTCTTAAACCAGTTAGTAAGAACAGAAGACAATATACTTTTACATTTAGAACAAACTATAACAGCTACAAAGGCTGTATTAAATTCTTTTTTAGATTCAGATTTCATTTTCAAACGTATAATTAGTTATAAAAAAGTATATGAAGCCAAGAACAGCTATCCTTATTCAAAAACACAACAAAATACTAATTTATATTATGATTTTTTTGATGAAAAAACCGAAGCCTTAGACAAAATTAGCGATGATATAACCAAATTATTGCTAGAAGAAAAAGGAAATTTAATAGTAATAATACAAGATAACTCAAAAGAAACGCAAAAATATTTTGAAGATGATAGAGACATAGTAATAATCATTAAGCTTAAAGACTCATATTTTTTATTAACTAATGTACAAAGAACACACTATAGTTATTTCTTAGATTTATTACTTAATAGGGTATTTGGAACTGATTTTACGTGCTATCTATTTAGTCATCCAGTTTTAGCTATTAAACTTAATAACCAGCTAAAAATAACAAATCTAGCTAAAAGTATAGCTCCAATATTTAAGGCTGTTGAAACTAAAATAGAACTTTGTAAATTAAATGATGCCCAAGCAAAAAAACTAACACGAGCACTAAATAATGAAGTGTTCAAAAGTTGGTATTTATAGTTTCCATCTGCCACGTGTACAGCTATTCAGAATTAATAACCTGATGAAACCATTCAATAGTTTCGGTATCGCAATTTTTTGTAATAATTTCTAAAAAGGTAAAATCTCCAGAAATATTGTCACTATTGAAATCTTCTTTTGTATTAAATATATTATCTTTAGAAACATTTTTTATAAGTACAAGTGCAATATCAAGATTGTTATTTTTTAGTGTTTCATATAAAATTTTTTTTATTGATATTGGGGAATAATTTTTAATAATATCTATATGTTTAGTTATAATATAAGAAATAAACTCCCAGTTGTTTTTTTTTATCCATGATGTGCATAGGCTTAAAAGTCTACAAGAAAACAACATAAAATCATACATATCAAAGAGATCTTTGTTTTTTAATAAACAATCCATTTTTTTTAATAAAAACTCTAATTGTAGTATATTTTTAGCATTCTTGAGTTGTCTAATTAACTGTTCAGCAACATAATTTTTATTATTTGATTTAGCTTCATAAATAGTATAAATATATTCTGCTGTTTCAAAATTATTATATTTAATTGCGTTATCAAAGGCAGAATAATAATAATTTTTTTCTCCCTCTTGCATATAACCGTTATAATTAGTAATGAATTTTTTATCATATAAATAAAAAAGTGTTTTTGTAGATAGTGAAAGTTGATGTTGCCTTTTTTCAATTAAAACTTTACAAATAGCAGTGTTGCCATATTTGGCAGCTAGTGACAGTGGTGTAGCTATAATATAGTCATTATGGGGTAATTCAAAGTTATTCTCGTTAATTACATTTGTTTTCCATTTAAAAAGGCAAGGTTTCCATACTTTACTAAGCATAGTATTAAGTTTATCAGCTGCTAATTGTTGGTTATTTGCTCGACAAAGTGTTAAAAAATCTAACGTTGATGGTATTCCCTGTTGCATTTTAGAAAAAACTTTTTGTTCTGTTAGATCATCAATTTGATAATCTTGTATATCTTTAATATTAGGGTTAAATATTTTATTATTACAG
>CAKNAD010000048.1:9044-14412 GCA_929200515.1 Candidatus Gorgonimonas leptogorgiae
GGGTAGATGTATTTTTTATAACTTCAAGTGCAATATCAAACTTTTTGTTTTTTATAATTTCATATAAAAATCTTTGTATTGAAATATTAGAAGACTTTTTTATGGTATTAAATATATAATGGGTAGATGTATTTTTTATAACTTCAAGTGCAATATCAAACTTTTTGTTTTTTATCGTTTCATATAAAAATCTTTTTATTGAAATATTAGAAGACTTTTTTATTAAATCTATATGGTTAGTGATAATATAAGAAACAAGTTCCCAGTTATTTTTTTCTGCCGATGATGTAGCTAAATCTACAATATAATAAGGTAAACAGTCTGCCCACATGTTATAAATATCTATTTTTTGCAATAAAAAAGTTAATTGTGGTATATTTTCAACATCTTTTATTTTCTCAATTAACTTTTCTGTAACATAATTTTTAGAATATGCTTTGGGTTCATAAACAGTATAAATATAGTCTGCTGTTTTAAAGTTATTATATTTAATTGCTTTTTTAAAAGCACTATAAAGATATTCTGCTTCTGCACATCGCATAGTATCGTTATACTTAGTGATAAGTTTTCTATCATATAAATTAATAAATATTTTTGTAGACCATGAAAACTGCGGCTGTTTCATTTTTTCAATTAAAATTTTGCAAATAGCAGTATTGCCATATTTAGCTGCTAGTGCTAGTGGTGTTCCTAAACAATCATCATCATGAGGTAAATTATCGGCACGCTCGCTAATGTAATTTATCCCCCAATTGAAAATATATATATGGCGTACTTTATTAAGCATAGTGCTAAGTTTATCAGCTGCTAATTGCTGATTACTTGATCGACAAAGTGTTAAGAAGTCTGATGCTGATGGTATTCCTGGTTGCATTTTAGAAAAAACTTTTATTTCTAGTTGCTTATTAATTTGATAATCTTGTATGTTTTTAGTATTAGAGTTAATGGTTTTATTGTTACAGTTGTGTATAGTTGTCGTAGCAGTGTTATTTGGTTGCTGTTTAGAGTAACTATTTGAAGTGGTTGCTGTGGCTTGTTCAGTATAAGATTGTTCTAAGGGAGATATATTGCTGTTGTTTATCATTGTATGGTTCCTTTATTGTTATAAATTTTAAAGTGCTATTTGTTTAAATTATTCATTTAAATATAACTCAGTCAAGTTATCTAGTTGTTGTTTAGCTTTTCGCCAATATGGCATAGTTTGAGTAACTAAATTCCAAAAATTATTACTATGATTTTTTTCGATTATATGGCAAAGCTCATGTACTATTATATAATCTATGCATGCAGTTGGTGCTTTTATTAAATGCATATTTAGCATTAATTTACCAGAGCTAGAATAACTACCCCATTGTTTCTGTACCGCACTTATGCGTAGCTTAGGAGGTTGATCAAGCCAATCTATTTGTGGTGTAATTTTAGCTAACCTAACACTAAAAACTTGCTCGGCTTGCGATTTATACCATGCGGTTACTAATTGTTTTACTTGTTGCTGTTTATTTATTGATTGCTCTATAAGGTTAACTTGCAAACGATTGTTGGTTATTTTCACTTTAAAATCAGCTGTTTTATCGCTAATTACTTTTAATACATAATGCTTGCCTAAATAAAACATCATTTCGCCACTTACATATTCTTTCGTAACTACATATTGTTGGCGATCACGAAAATAACTTAGTTGCTGGTAGATCCAGTTAGCTTTATTAACTAAAGCATTACGAATGTCAGTAATTGTTGTTAGTTGCGGTGCCCGTGCTATTACTTCAAAGTTAGGTTTTACTTTAATTTGAATTTTGTTAATATTATGGCGAGATATTAAGCAATTTATAGTTTCATCGCCGTAGTTAAAATTAAAAGTTTCATTCATGTTAACAAATCCTATGGTCTTGCTAGCTTATATTTTTATTGTATCAGTTATTATTGTTTCAGTTTTCTTTACGCATATAAAATTAATATGATTTTATTATAAAAGATTATAGCTAATTTAGTAAATTTTAAGCCAAGCCTTGTTTTATTATAGTATCAATAATAAGCACATAAGCAAGCATTATTTTTGTGTTAGTAGCAGATTGTTAGTTATAATTAACAACTTACATAAAGTTAATACTATGGAACTTTAAGAAAGCTTGTTAATCTAATAGATATTTGTATAACATTAAGTTTATAGGAATTTTTATGCAGGTATCATCTATAGGAAATAATAATCTTTATTCACAAAATGAGCAACCAAAAAGTATGGTGAGATCAGATAAATTTCCATGTCCTGTTGGTGGTTGCCAGCTAAAATACCGTTACCGGTGTCAATTAAAGGATCATCTATTAGTAGTGCATGCATATACAAAAGGTTATATTTGTAATATTTGCAATAAGAGTTTTAAATATTCTGGTTCATTATATAATCATAAAAAAAGTCATAAACTTAAGGAGTATACATGCACTACTTGTAACAAATCATATACTGATAAATTAAATTTAATCCAACATGCTGAAAGATACTCACATATAGTAAACTTAAAGATTAAAAAACAGGAGTGTAAATCTTGCCCAGAAGTATTCATTAAAAAAAAAGAATTAATACAACATAATAAACAATGCCACCCTTCAGTTAAACTGTTTGCATGTACTGATTGCAATAAAATATATTATTATCAAGGATCTCTTAGCAGGCACTATATGGCAAAGCACAAAGCTAAAAAGATAAGACATTATAAATGCGATCTTTGCCCTAAAATTGTTACAAGAAAGAAATGTTTACAAGATCATCACAAACAAGAACATGTTGGCAAGCGTCCTTATGTATGTGATATTTGTAATAAAGACTTTGTATCTGAAAGAGGTAAAACTATTCATAAAAAAAGTATACATGCAAATAAAATCATGTTAGAAATCAATAATAAAAAACCTATATCTAATAATGATAACCAACATGTTGCTCAGGCTAACAATCAAGATAACGTATGTGATTTAATAAATGATTCTATTATGTTTGATACAGCAACAAAGCTTAAAAAAGATAAAGCTATACTCGATCGGGAACAAGAGCTTAATAAAGAAAGTAACAGGCAAACATTTTTTAATAAAAAGGGTCGAAGAGCTCATGCAAAAAAATCACCTAAAATCAATTTAAGCCGTAAACGAAAAACACCATATGGGTGTGAACTTTGCATAGAGAAATTCACTAGCTTAGAAAAACAACAGCATCATTATGTAACATCTCATCCTTCAGTTAAATTATATTTATGTACTTTTTGCAATAAAAAATATGCGTATAAAACATCTCTTCGCAAGCACTATATAGCATATCATAAAAATAAAGATAAAAAGATAAGACATTATAAATGCGATATTTGCCCTAAAATTGTTACAAAAAAGCAATATTTACAAGATCATCACAAACAAGAACATGTTGGCAAGCGTCCTTATGTATGCGATATTTGTAATAAAGACTTTGTATCTGAAAGAGGTAAAGATAGACATAAAGAAAGTAAACATGCAAATAAAATCATGTTAGAAATCAATAATAAAAAAGCTATATCTAATAATAACCAAGATGTTGCTCAGGATAACAATCAATATAACCTATGTAATTTAATAAATAATTATATTATGCTTGATACAGAAACAACTCTTAAAAAAGATAATGCTATGCGTGCTCTGGAACAAGAGCTTAATGAAGAAAGTAACAGGAGAATATATGATTCTAATTTTGACGATCTTATATCTTGTATATAAGATATCTTAATAAAAGTTAATAAGTAAAAATATTTTACCTAAGTAGCGTAAAGTGCCGCTCTTTAGAGCGGAGAAAATAGTAATAAATTATCCTTGTGTACTACCTTGTTTTGTCATATTTCTATATATTTCGGGGAGCGAGTCTGCTAACTCCTTATAGTAGTTACTTGTAGATCTATTATATATATTTGGATGTTTTTTAGCGTGTTTACTTTTAGGTGCTGTTAGATATGTTGTTGCAGTTCTTTTAGCCCCAGTATGTTGTAAACCAGTAGTGTTCTGTTCCGTTGAAAATTTAGCTTGTGTAGACTGTATAGGTTCCATAAAAATTACCTCTATTATATTAAAAATATTTAATTTACCCATAAGTAACTTTAAAATACACTTTCATGTAGAAGATATATAAAGTATTTTAAATTTATTTAAGAGTACTTTATTATAGAGTTATATATTATATATAAGTTCCAAATTATTTTGTTTAATAATAAAATTTTTTGATGAAGTTAATATAATGGAACTTTAAGTTGGCTTTTTAATCTAATTATTTATTCAATGTTAAGTTTATAGGGGTTTTTATGCAGGTAGCATCTATCGAGAGTAATCTAAAAAATAATGATATTTATTTACAATATAGGCAATCTACAAGTATTGTAAAATCTACACCATACTCAGATACTGTTGATGGTTGCTCTCTAAAATTATCTTATGAGAGTATATTAAATCAAAAGCAGATGTTAACACAAAAAGAGATAAAAGAGTATAATTGTAATATCTGCAATAAAAATTTTATATCTAAGTATGCATTAAATGGGCATCTAAATACTCATATAAATATTGAATATACATGCAATATTTGTGACTGCTCATTTTTGCATAAAGACGCTCTAATAGGTCATGCAAAACAATTACATAAAATGCGTTTAAATGGTAAACAAAATACAATATATGGGTGTGAAATTTGCACTAGGAAATTCACTAGCAAAAAAAAAACAACAACATCATACACAATCTCATCGTTCAGTTAAATTATTGTCATGTACTGTTTGCGATAAAAGCTATACTTATAAATCATCTCTTAATGATCACTATCGTAAAGCACATACAAATCAAAATAAAAATAAAAATAAAAAAATAAAACATTATACATGCGATCTTTGCCCTGAAAATGCTACAACAAGGAAAGCTTTAGAAAGGCATCATAAACAAGATCATCTAGGTAAACGTCCTTATTTATGTGATGTTTGCAATAAATCCTTTTTATATTTATCAGGTAAAAATGAACATATCCGAAATATTCATAAAGATAAACGTTTGTTAAAAACAAATAATCAAAAAACTATATCTAATAATGACAACCAAAATGTTTGTCAAGGTAACAATCAAGATAACGCAGTTAAGTTAGTAGATGATACAGATTTAAATGAAGAAAAATATCTGCTTTATGAAGAACAAGAGTGTGAAGAAGATCTATTTAATATTGATCCTTATGACGAAATTGTATCTAATTATATGTAGTAGCTTAGCTTTAAAACACTTTGAAATACACTTGTGTTCCTGCAGTATTTTGCTTTGAATTAAATCTTTTTAATAGCCCTCGGAGGGCGATACTTCTAAGCTTTTATCCTGCGTTAGTATT
>CAKNAD010000049.1 GCA_929200515.1 Candidatus Gorgonimonas leptogorgiae
TACCTGCAAAACACTGCCTTAGCTAAAAACTTACAATCACTTACTGAAAATCTGCATTTCCAGCTACGTGTATAGTTTATTGATTTTAAACAAGGATGTTATTTATGATCAGAAGATTTGATACTAATATGGTTAGTATTTCCCATGCTAATGAAGCATATCGACCTAAACTAAATTTTAATTCCAAATTACCTTCTATAAAAGAACAACCAAAAGAGGAGCTTCAAGAAAGGATACAATTTTATATTAATAACCCTCCTATACAAGATAGAAATGTTACAAAGCAGTTTATGTGTTTAGCAGAGTTAACAGACCATGTAAAAGCTAAATTATCAAATATTGCACGTCTTGATATGAATTACTTTGATGAAGATGTTAGTTTTTATCCACGTCGAAGCAACTTTCCTGGTGAAGAAGTATTTAATAATAAAATTAAGTTATCCAAAAATTGCTTTAATATGAGTACTGCATTATATAATTGCTTTACAAATCCTGATCATCCAGCATATTTAGGTTCTCAATTTAGAGTTTGTAAAGTAGCTATCTCGCGAGATGACGTACTCACCATGTCTCATGACTCTTTTTCTCCTGATACTAATGATATAGCAACATTTAATGAGATATTTGGTAAATCTGTCCATCATACATACTTGACAGTACAAGCCCCCTAATTTATCATCATTTATAATTATAGATGGAACTGCGTGTCATATTGCTACAAACAGAAGCTTATTTATTGGAACATATTCTGAACTGTTAGAATTAACACACAATTTAATGACAACAGAAAAAGAAAATTATTTCCGAAGCACAGCAATTTTCAATAAATACAGATCAGAAGCAACACAAAAACTTTTTAAGAGTATTGATAATTGGCTAGAATTTAAAAAAGGAAGTGCTAGAGATGCAGCTTTGAAAGCTATTGAAGTAGCCTATCAAATATCAAGGCTTGATACAGTGTTAAAGTAGTCATTTACTCAGGTTAAATTTAGCCTACTAGTTACCAAGTAAGCTATGATTTTTATATGTTAACAAATAGTAATATTGTCAACATATTTATACACGTGGTAGATGAAAATGCTAGATTTCAGGGCTAAGTAAAATGGTGTAATTCAAGGCAAAATATTGCAGGAAAGCAAGTGCATTTCAAAGTGTTTTAACTATGGAAGTAAATCTTTTTAATTGATCCCAAAGGGTAAGTCTTTTTTATTTTAAACTGCATTACTATTTTTTAATTTAGTACGAATATAAATAGCCAAAGTAGATGGCCTATTTAATAAACTAAAAAAAAAATTGTTTGCTGAAAAAATTTTTCTTCAGGTAATAGATGTATAACCCGCAAAACACTTCCTTGGTTAAAACTTATACTCACTTGCTGAAAATCTGTATTTTCAGCTACGTGTATAGTTTATTAATTTTAAACAAGGATGTTATTTATGATCAGAAGATTTGATACTAGTATGGCTAGTATTCCCCATGCTAATGAAGCATATCGACCTAAACTAAATTTTAATTCCAAATTACCTTCTATAAAAGAACAACCAAAAGAGGAGCTTCAAGAAAGGATACAATTTTATATTAATAACCCTCCTATACAAGATAGAAATGTTACAAAGCAGTTTATGTGTTTAGCAGAGTTAACAGACCATGTAAAAGCTAAATTATCAAATATTGCACGTCTTGATATGAATTACTTTGATGAAGATGTTAGTTTTTATCCACGTCGAAGCAACTTTCCTGGTGAAGAAGTATTTAATAATAAAATTAAGTTATCCAAAAATTGCTTTAATATGAGTACTGCATTATATAATTGCTTTACAAATCCTGATCATCCAGCATATTTAGGTTCTCAATTTAGAGTTTGTAAAGTAGCTATCTCGCAATATGATGTGCTCACCATGTTTCATGATTCTTTCAATCCTAATATTCATTATGACGATGATGACATAGAAACATTTTGTAAGAGATTTGGTGACTATGTCTATCATACATACTTGACAGTGCAAGCCCCTAATTTGTCATCATTTATAATTATAGATGGCACTGCATGCCATATTGCTACAAATAGAAGCTTATTTATTGGAACATATTCCGAACTGTTAGAATTAGCACATAATTTAATGACAATAGACAAAGAAAACTATAACCGAAGTACAGCAATCTTCGGCGATAAAAGATCAAAAAACACAAAAAAACTTTATAATATTATTGATAATTGGCAGGCATTTCAAAAAGGAAGTGCTAGAGATGCAGCATTGAAAGCTATTGAAGTAGCCTATCAAATATCAATGCTTGATACAGTGTTAAAGTAGTCATTTACTCAGGTTAAATTTAGCTTACTAGTTACCGGGTAAGCTATAATTTTTACATGTTAGCAAATAGTAATATTGCTAACATCTTTATTACTTTAGCAGATACCTGACTGCAATAAATCGTGCATATGTATCGCCCCAACAATTTGCTTGTTAATATTTAGGCAAATTAATGAATTTATTTTGTTTTGTTTCATAATTTTAATCGCTTCTATAGCTAAAATATCAGCAAACACAGTAATAGCATCTGTTGTCATTACATTAGCAATGCAGCAAGTATTAATATCCACTTTGCTATCTAAGGTACGTCGTAAATCACCGTCGGTAAACACCCCTAATAACATATTGTTTTCATCTGCAACAGCTGTTATACCTATTCCTTTAGAAGTGATTTCTAAAAGTGCATCCTTAATAGTTGTATTGCTCATTACTATAGGCACATTATTAGTTGTACGCATAATATTTTCTACCCTAAGCAATAACTTTTTACCTAGTAATCCACCAGGGTGAGATAGAGCAAAATCACTTTCAGTAAAACCTCTTGCTTGCAATAAAGCCATAGCAAGAGCATCTCCCATCACTAATTGTGCTGTAGTGCTTGCTGTAGGAGCAAGATCTAGCGGGCAAGCTTCCTGTTTAACTGTGATATCAAGATTAACCTGAGCAAATTTAGCTAAGGTTGAATTCTCATTTCCCGTAATTGCAATAACAGTCAAATTTAAGCTTTTAAGTAATGGCAATAATGAGATGATTTCTTCTGTTTCACCAGAATTTGATAATAATAGCACTGCGTCATCTTTAGTAATCATTCCTATATCGCCATGATTAGCTTCACCAGGATGAATAAAAAATGAAGGGCTGCCCGTGCTTGCTAAAGTAGCACTTATTTTGCGTGCTATATGTCCAGATTTGCCTATACCTAAAACAGCAATACGTCCGTGTATTTTAAATAATAGATTGCAGGCTTGACTAAATTTTATATCTATCTTAGCCATAAGATCTCGTATAGCATTGCCTTCAAGCTCAACAGTCCGTAAACCGGCTTTTATTATATCATCAGAATTCATGAAAAAAACACTCGATTAATTTGATACTAACGCAGGATAACAGCTTAGAAGCCTTGCCCTTTAGGGCTATTAAAAGGTCTAATTCAGCGTTAAAACACTTTGAAATGCACTTGCATTCGGGTAGCGTTTTGCCTCGAATTAGATTTTTTTTAGCCCTGAAACCTAGCATTTCTATCTGCCACCTGTATATACAGGTGTGACAGGTGAAGATGCAGAGTTTGATAGCTTAGCAAAATTAACTTTAACAGTACAAATATTAATTAATAAAAAACTATGTATTATTAGATTTTACAAATATGCATCTATAGTAAAAATATTTTAAAGAAATTTAATTTTAATAGCATTATATCAAAATTAAATTTTCTCTATTATAGTGTTACCTTGCTAATTATTTATTCATCTAAAAACGTACATAAAGGATGCATTCTAGATCTATGTCTTAGCTTGCGTAATGACTTGGCTTCTATTTGTCTTATACGTTCACGAGTAACATCAAATTGCTTCCCTACTTCTTCTAAAGTATGATCTGTATTCATATCAATGCCAAATCGCATTCTCAAAACCTTAGCTTCTCTAGGAGTTAAAGTATCAAGAACGGCAGTTGTAACTTCTTTCAACCCTTCCATGGTAGCACTTTCTAATGGAGAAAGTACTGAAGCGTCTTCTAGGAAATCTCCTAAATTGGAGTCTTCATCTTCACCAACTGGTGTTTCCATTGAAATAGGTTCTTTGGCAATCTTTAAAATTTTACGAATTTTATCTTCAGGCATGTCCATATATTCAACTAACTGCTCTGGAGCTGCTTCTTTACCTGTAGTTTGCAAAATTTGCCTAGAAATTCTGTTCATTTTATTAATAGTTTCAATCATATGAACAGGTATTCTTATGGTTCTAGCTTGGTCAGCGATAGATCTTGTTATAGATTGGCGTATCCACCAAGTAGCATAAGTAGAAAATTTATAACCTCTGCGGTATTCAAATTTATCTACAGCTTTCATTAATCCAATATTACCTTCTTGAATTAAATCTAAAAATTGTAGTCCTCTATTAGTGTACTTTTTAGCTATGGATATAACTAAGCGTAAATTAGCTTCAATCATATCTTTTTTAGCTCTTCTTGTACGTGCTTCTCCTAAAGCTACATTTTTAGCGATATC
Organism: Candidatus Gorgonimonas leptogorgiae; assembly: GCA_929200515.1. Classification (GTDB taxonomy): domain Bacteria; phylum Pseudomonadota; class Gammaproteobacteria; order Pseudomonadales; family Endozoicomonadaceae; genus CAKMZJ01. Next base: position 4,537 of record CAKNAD010000049.1, read on the forward strand.
TTTTATTTCATCTACACTTAAACAAGATTGTTTTTCAATATTAATAATTTTCTTTTGTTGTCTGACAACCTGATGTGCTAAATCTTGCAATATTGCCATATTTGCAGGTTTTTCAGCAATAATATTGTCAATCCAGTTAAGATCTGTCTCATGTCCAACAAAGCATTTTAAGAATAACGCCCTAGACATTTTAGCTTTTCTTACGCACAAGTACATAAGATTTTTTTCTGCACTACGAATCCCTTCTGCAGCATTACGGACACGTTTTATCAGGTAATCACAAAATTTAGATGTTAATCTTATTTGCAAGAAAGAGTCTACAAGATCTTGAAAATATTTCTTGGTTTTTTCATGATCATCACCATATGCTAATTTTGCTTTTTCGTATGCTTTTAGCATCTTTTCAAGATTAGCAAACTTAGCTTTTGCTTCTTTGTAATCTAGTTCTTCTAGATCATCAGAGGATGATAATTTATCATTGCTATCTCTATCTTTATTACCTTCAGCAGAAGCTTCATCTACTTTAGCTCTAGAAATTGCATCTTCTTCCCCAATGTCGCTATCTGAAAAACTGCTAATAAGATCCGATAGTCTCCCATTGTTTTCTAAAATTGAGTTAAACTCATTAATAACACAAGCAATAGAGCCAGTAAACCTAGCTAATGCTTGCATTATATCACACCAACCCATTTCTATGCGCCGAGCTATTTTCACTTCTCCAGCTCTGGTAAGAAGATCTACAGATCCCATTTCACGCATATAAATTCTAACGGGATCAGTAGTTCTGCTAACCTCTTGCTCAACCCTAGCTAAAGCATCTACAGCATCTTCGGCAGTAGCTTCATCAGTAGCGGAGGCACCTTCCATAAGCAAGGTGTCAGCATCTGGTGCATTCTCAAATATGTTAATCCCCATATCATTTATGGTATGGATTATTTCTTCAACTTGATCTAAATCAGAAATAATATCGTCGGGAAGATGATCATTTACCTCAGCATACGTTAGGTATCCCTGATCTTTACCACGAGCGATAAGTAATTTCAGCTTTGACTGTTGTTGCTGATTTTCTGGCATATCAACCCTTTAACAGCGAAAAAACATTGAATTTAAAATATAGAGGCTAATATAAACAGAAGTTATCGTTCTGTTTTGATTTCACACCTGCAATAAGTGTAAAGACACATCTATAAACCTTAATTTGCTTTATAAATTAAATATAAGCTAAAAATAAAACACTAATTGTTTACAAAACTAGGTAAACAGTAGCGTAATATACAATAAACGCTATTTCATGATGCGATTATTTTATCGTTTAAAATGTTTATTCCTATAAATTAGATCTCTAATTTATACAAAATAACAATAATAAAATTGAAACATCAAAAGTTTCTACTTTTTATTGATAAGATAACAAGTTTATATATTAAATTAATTTAAGATTTATTTGTTATCTAATATAATACTGCATCTAAATTAATACTCTGGAATAATATTATAAATCTAGTTCTTTGAACACGATTTATACACCTTAAACTTGAATCTATGTATTTTCAGCAAATAATTTTAGCTCCTTATTAAACAGAGTTTCTACTTTATAAGTTCAGTGATGCTAACTTAAAAAGCAATAACACAGTTTAAAAGCTAAAACAAAAAATGTAATAGCGTTGGAACAATTAAAAAGACTTAGCTCATCATTAAAACACTTTGAAAGGCTATTCACACTTTTACGGTATTTTGCCCTGAATTAAATCTTGTCACTAAACTCTGAAAAAGCGTATTTTCAAAAGCAGAAAGTGTATATATATTTCACTTTAAAATATAGACATTTCTCTTTGGTAAATAAAATATTCTCTCAAGCCAAACCTATTTGAAAATTAAAATAGTACATTATACTAAAAAAAATCATATTGTGTAACTTATTTTTAATAATATTAAAATAATTACGTTATTATTTCTTTAGTTTAAGCTGTCTAAGCTCTGTAAAAGCTTTACGGTATGCCGTTTTAAAATTTAAATCTTCACCATTGCACTGTTTGTCAACTGGTTCTACTTTAGCAGTTAAAAATTGCTTTTTGTGTTGTTTTTGCTTAATATTCCGTTTAATTCTAGCTAATATTGCTTTTAGTTCTTTAATACCTTCCAAATTTTTACAGTCTTGTTCTGCTAAATCTAAGATATACTTACTATACTCAGTATTATACCAGTATCCTATTAAACCACAGGGAGTCATCTTAGGGTTAGCACGTAATAGTTTTAACAACTGTAATAACAGATAACTATCCTGACCATTATAATATAATAAGTTATCTATGCTAATATCGATATGCTCTACCAAAGAGGGATCGTGCAATAAATATTTTATAATATAGCCACATAAAGAAATTTTTATGTTGATTTTTTTCGTCGAACTATTATATCTGTTAATGGTTTGACTATAAAAATTAGCATTTGTGCTGTTATTTGTAACTTTTTTTTTAAAAATATCATTTTTTTGTATATTAATCCCAGTAAATTGAGATAATTTATTTAATATTAAGCTTTTAAATGCACTAAATGGTAGCTTATTTGTGTAAGATTTAATCAGGCTAATAAATTTTGCTTTGTCATCTAAAGAGTTTAAATCTAAATTATTAGAAGATACAGAAAATAAAAATTGGTCTATACTAGCTAAATTGCTATTTAAATATGTTAAAAAGTTATCTTTTCCCCGTTTACAGATAAAACTATCAGGATCTTCTCCTGAAGGTAGCTTAACAAATTTAATTTGCCTGCCATCTTGCATTATTGGCAAAGCAGTTTCTAAAACTTTAATTGATGCTTTATGGCCTGCAGCATCACCATCAAAACAAAATATTATTTCTGACACGTAAGTAAATGCTTTAGATAAATGTTCTGTAGTAGCAGCAGTGCCTAAAGTAGCAACAGCATAATTAATTCCATGTTTATGTAAGCTGATTACATCAGTGTAGCCTTCTACTATTAATAATTTTTTTAAATGAGGGTTTGCTTGTTTTGCTTCATATAAACCATAAAGCTCTTTACCCTTAGAAAAAACTGGAGATAATGGCGAATTAATATACTTTATTTTGCTATCTGCTAAGCACCTAGCACCAAAACCTATACACCGACCTGCTACATTGCGAATAGGAAAAATGAGTCGATTTCTAAATCTATCATAGACTATTTTTTTTTCTTCGTTATCTACTAACAGGCCAACTTCGATTAAATCTTGTTGTTTAAATGATGCTATTTCTGGGCTAGATCTAATAAAATGCCAATCATTTGGTGCATAGCCTAAAACAAACTGATCAACTACATTTTGTGATAATAATCTTTTAGTGACATAATCTCTAGCATTGTGTGCTTTAGATATTTTAAGTTGCTGGTGATATAACTGCATCACAGTTTCTAAAATATCATAGTATTTTTTATTTGGATTTGGCTCATCTCTATTAAATTCGTTTTTATAAGATAATTGAACGCCGAATTGAGAAGCAAGTTTTTTTACTGCATCGGTAAAGTTAGAGTTTGTGATTTTTTTTATAAAGTTAATAGCATTACCATTTTCTTGGCATCCAAAACAATGGTATCTTTGGCTACTAGTAAAGACTATAAAAGAAGGTGTCTTTTCTTGATGAAAAGGACAGCATGCTTTCAAGTTAGCCCCTTCTTTTTTTAATTTCACATATGTGCTTATAACAGAAGTAATATCTATTTTGCATAATAATTCTTCTATAGAATTTGGGGAAATAAAGGTAGACATAATCGAATTAATAAAAATACTGTAGGAAACAAATACCTGAACAATGATATAACATCTTAATTACCTATAAACGAGGCAGTTATAAATGGCTGTTTTCAGTAGGTAATTATAAGTTTTTAGTTAAGACGGTATCTTACCTTGCATTAATTTTTTTTGTTTAATGCTGAAGTTTAACATTTTTATCTGCCATCTGTATATTTAAAACTAGAAGCTTATATCTTGAAGTGTTTTATACAGGTGGAAGATGGAAATGCTAGATTTCAGGGCTAAGTAAAATGATTTAATTCAAGGCAAAATACCGCCCGAATGCAAGTGCATTTCAAAGTGTTTTAACGATGAAGTAGACCTTTTTAATAGCCCCCAGATGGCAAGGCTTCTAAGCTTTTATCCTACGTTAGTATTTCTTAATTTAGTCGACACTAAACCTGCAAAATACTGCCTTGACTAAAAACTTATAATTACTTGCTGAAAACTTGCATTTCCATTTTCCACGTGTATATACACCTAATAGACGAAGATGTAGAATTTCAGAGCTAAATAAAAAGATTAAATTCAAGGCGATTTAACGATTAAATTAAGCTTTTTAGTAGTTCTCGAATGGCAAGGCTTATAAGATTTTATCTTGCGTTAGTGCTCCTTGATTTAGTCGACACTAAACCTGCGAAATACTGCCTTGACTAAAAACTTATAATCACTTGCTGAAAACCTGCACCTTTATCTATTAGGTATATAGATATAGTTTTGATATGTTTTTTTACGATATTTTTAATAAGGTTACTCCTGCTAAAATAGTTATAATAGCAATTAACTTAACAGTATTATATAGTTCACCAAAAAATAATATACTCACAGCAACAGTTCCAGCCGCTCCAATACTAGTCCATACCGTATAGGCTACACCCATAGGTATATTTTTTTGAGCTAACCAAAAAAAGAATCCGCTAAGCAACATGCAACTTACCACTATACATATACCTAAAGTAGTATGAGTATTAGTGATTTTAAATCCAATGGGCCATCCAACTTCAAAAACTGTTGCTAACACTAAAAATATCCAAGACACGGAATATTGTCTCCTTTTAAGTATACGTTTTCTGCCAATACATATTTTTATTCTGTTAGGATATATAAATATATCTTTGAGTTGAATCTATATACCCAGCACCACCTTAAAACACTAGCTTTCAGTAAAACTTACTTAGTAAGTTCTTAGAAGATATCTTATCATAATACTATAACTATACTATAACAAAAAATATTAATTAAAGTATCTTTTTTAATTGCTTTCACGTCGCCGTGTCTTTTTGGCTTTTAAATTGCTGTCTTTATAGCTTCTAGCATTTTTAACATATCTACAGTCTCTTCTACGTTATGAACTCTTAATATATGTGCACCTTTTTGAGTAGCTAATAAACCTAAAGCTAAACTGCCAGAAAGTCTTTTTTCAGGAGGTTTGTTTATCACAGCTCCAATAGCTGATTTTCTTGAAACACCTACTAAAATAGGTCTATTAAGGCGATCAAATTTATCTATATTTTTAATTAAAGAGTGATCATGGATAGGTTTTTTTCCGAATAACCCTCCACCAAAACCAGGATCAAGTATGATTTTATCTTTAGAAATTCCTGCTTTTATACAAACTTCCATACGTTTTTCTAAGTAGTCAATTACTGTTGTTACTACATTAGTATAACTAGGCTCAAAACCTTCAGGCGGATACTCAACTAATGAATGCATTAAAATTACAGGAATTTGTAATTTAGCAACAACATCAACAGCACCTTCAAGATTTAATGCTCTGACATCATTAATTATACTTGCTCCAGATTGAGCTGCTTCAAGCATAACCGTTGGATCACTTGTATCTACTGATATTATGCAATTAAATCTTTTATTTATGGCATCTATTACAGGAATTACTCTGTCTAACTCTTGTTGAGACGTGGCTGTTTTTTGTTTTTCATCTAATGTTTTATTGCCAATAAAACCATCTTTGTTATCTGTATAGCCAAATTTCTTGACATTTTTGCTAGTGGATTCACCACCGATATCGAGAATATATGCGCCATCTTGGAGCATTTTTTCAGCCTTATATAATGCATCGTCGACGCTACTACATCTGCTTTCAGAGTAAAAAGAGTCAGGAGTTATATTTAATATCCCCATAACTTCTGGTTTGTTTAATAGTATGTTTTTATCTTTGTAATTAATAGAAAAGTTTTTCATATAGTTAGTAATTTAAAATATAATTAGTAAAATTTGGTTGATACGCCTTTTGTTTGAAGGTGTATATAATATCTTGAATATGCTTTATTGTAATACTAATATAAAAAGTTAATATTATAGCGAAAGCAATTCAGAATTGCCTCCAATTGCAGTAGTATTTACAGTTAAAGTCCTTTCAATAGCAAACCTTTTTAAATAATTAGGGCCACCTGCTTTTGGTCCTGTTCCTGACAATCCTTGCCCACCAAACGGTTGCACGCCTACAGTTGCCCCAATTTGGTTTCTGTTAACATAGACATTACCTACTTTAACACTAGAATATATTTTTTGTACAAAGGTGTTATTGCGACTGTGTATACCTAGCGTTAATCCAAACCCTGTATCATTGATATCATTAGTTACTTGGTCTATATCGCAATACTTGTAGCGTATTATATGTAATATTGGGCCAAAGACTTCTCTTGTTAACTGATTTATATTATCAATTTCAAAAGCAATAGGAGCAACATAATTAGCTTTATTTGCATACTCGGGAAGTACTGATTCAGCAATGAGCTTATGTTCTTGTTTCATTTTATTTATATGTAGCATTAATTCTGCTTTACTATTAGTGTCAATTACTGGGCCAATATCTGTTCTGTGTAAGCAAGGGTTGCCTACAATAAGTAATTCCATTATCCCAGTTAGTAACTCTATTACTCTATCTGCAATTTCTTCTTGTAAGAATAATACTCTTAATGCGGAGCATCTTTGCCCGGCACTACTAAAAGCAGATGTCGCTACATCTTGAGCAACTTGTTCAGGTAGAGCAGTTGAATCAACAATCATAGCATTTTGTCCGCCTGTTTCAGCAATAAAGGGAACTATGGCACCTTCTCTGTTCGACAAACTGCGGTTAATCAATTTTGCTGTTTCTGTTGATCCAGTAAACGCAACACCTGCAATGCTATCATTTGGTATTAATACTTTACCTACTAAAGCTCCAGGAGATATAATTAAGTTAATTACATCTTTAGGAAAGCCAACTTCATGCATTATAGCTATAGTTTTGGCTGCGATTAAACTAGTTTGTTCAGCTGGTTTAGCTAATACAGTATTTCCTGCTACTAATGCAGCTACTATTTGCCCAACAAAAATAGCCAGAGGAAAATTCCATGGGCTTATGCATAAGAATACACCTCTACCTTCTAAGTTAAGCTGATTTAATTCTCCAGTTGGCCCTGGGCAATCTAACGTTTTAAAATCTATTGAAGCTTGTTGAGCATAATAACGACAAAAATCTACTGCTTCTCTTATTTCATCTATAGAGTCTTGAATATTTTTTCCTGCTTCATGATGACACAACTTTATAAGCTCAGCTTTATTATCTTCTAGAGCCGTTGCAAGTTTATTCAATAAATAAGTGCGTTTAGATACGTCTGTATGATTCCAATTATTGAATGCACTACTAGCACAATCTAAGGCGGTAAGTAATTCTGCTTTATCGGAAAAAGCTATTTTACCTATAATTTGCGATTTATCATAACAGCAATATACGTCGACGCTTTTATGATTGTCAAATTTACTAATACCGTTGATAATTGCACTTGATTTCCAGTGGCTAGTTTTACTGTTCATTATACTGTTTTCTAACCTATCCTTTTGAAAATTAATATTAAGATTACAACCAATTGAATTTTTTCTTGCTTTACCATAAATATTTGTAGGCAAAGAAATTTTATCGTTGATTAAAGTTTGATATTTTTTTAGGGTTGTAACTGGATTAGCAACTAAGCGTTCAACTAAAACACCAGTATCGAGAAGTTGATGCACAAAAGAAGAGTTGGCACCATTTTCAAGTAGTCGTCTAACTAAATAGGGCAAAAGATCTTTATGTGAACCTACTGGAGCATAAATACGCACATTACACTTATAATATTCAATAACTTGTTTGTATAAAGGCTTACCCATGCCATGTAGTCGCTGAAATTCATAGTTAGTATTGTTAGCCTGTTGGGCGAAATGTATTATACTAGCAACTGTATAAGCATTATGGCTAGCAAATTGTGGAAATAATTTTCCTGTTACTGTATCAGATAACATAAACATAGCGCAAACTAAATAAGAAACATCTGTTGATTCTTTGCGAGTATAAACTGGATAGCCTTCTAACCCTTCTTGCTGCGAATGTTTTATTTCGCTATCCCAATAGGCACCTTTTACTAAACGGATAGGAATAACATCTTGTTTTTCTTTAGCTAAAGCATATAAATAGCATAGTGAAGGTAGAGCTCGCTTACTATAAGCCTGAATTACCAACCCGAGCTTACCCCAGTCACGGCAAATATTATTGTTATAAACTTCAGTAAATATTTCCAGCATTAACTCGTGTCTATCTTGCTCTTCTGCATCGATAGTTAAGGGGATGTCATAATCTTTAGCGGATTTTACTAATTTTATAATAACAGGCACTAGTTCTTCAAATAGTCTATCTTTTTGACTAACTTCATATCGAGGATGTAAAGCAGATAATTTAATTGAAACTCCTAAACCATTGTTTTTATCATTACTAAACGACTGTGATTGCTTTTCTTTTCCTATGGTTTCTATAGCTAACAAATACTCGTTAAAATAACGTTCGGCATCTTGCCTAGTAACAGCCGATTCACCAAGCATATCAAATGAATAGCTATAGCCTTGAGTTCTTGTTTCTTTGCTTTTATTTAACGCTTCAGAAATGCTAGTGCCTAAAACAAAATGTTTACCTATTATTTTCATAGCTTGCAATACAGCCTTACGTATAATAGGTTCACCGAGCTTATTAATTAAACGGCCTAACATAGCTGATACGGAGCCATTTTTAGAGTCTAACTCAATTATTTTTCCTGTTAAAACAATACCCCAAGTAGATGCATTTACTAAAATAGATTTATTTTGATTAAGATATTTCTCCCACTCTGCTGTTACTAATTTATCTTTAATTAAATCGTCAGCGGTTTTACTATCTGGTATTCTTAATAAGGCTTCTGCTAAACACATGAGCAAGATACCTTCTTTAGTATCTAAACTATATTGTAATAGCAAAGAGTCTATGGTTTCTAATGATTTAGGGTCATTTCTAACATCTGTTATCAGCTTTGAAGCAGTAATCGATATTTCTTTATGGTTTTGTTTTTTATCTATACTAGCTAACATGGAATGCATCCAAGATTCTTCATCTATGCAGTAATTTTCAGTAATACTTTGCCAGATTTGGTCTTTAGATGCTTGTTCAAGATAGCTAGATGAAAAAGCATTTTGTATTTTAAACATATATGTATTCGACTTAACTATAATGTGATATTAACTTTCATAAAAGATGCACTGTATTTTTTAACTTTTATATAAAACATGCTAGAATACTGTACAATTTCCTTTTTTATAATATTAAATTTAATTGCAAATTATAACTATCAGAAAAATAATTTTAGTCATTATTAATATTTATATTCATAATGTCAAGGATATAAAAATTTTAAAAACAATTTGAAAATACGTTATTTGCTTGTTATTGTCTAGGTGGTTGATAAAAATATCAAATTTTACTAAGATATTTATACACTTTTGCAGTTGATTTTATCTTAAATCATAGTATAAATGTCTTGTATATTATAATAAACATATTCGAGCTTAGATAGAGCTTTCA
>CAKNAD010000050.1 GCA_929200515.1 Candidatus Gorgonimonas leptogorgiae
TTACTTATATAATTTCAAGTAGAAATGTAAGGTTAAGTTTAAACTACTACATATATTAGAGCTACAAAAGCCGTAGCTTAAACCTATTACGGTATTTTTATATTCTAGTTGGCTATCTGTTCCTAAGCTAAAAGTCATCGCTCGCAACTGGCTATAGTTTTGTTTTTTATTGTTACTTTTACTGTTACTACGGAAGTAATTAAAAGCAGTCCAAACGCTTATGTTATCTATAACCTCTCCTGAAGTAATCCCTAGGTTATTAATTTTTTTATGTTTGCTTTTAGCTTTAATAGCTACCATTGATTTGCTGTTAATTCTAGCATTTATTTGATTTGCAAGTTTAGTGGCGATTACATGATTACAAATTAGCTGTGAGTTAGAACTATCAGGCAAAAGAATATCAGAAAATGTATCAATGGATGCAATATGATTTTTAGCTACTTTAAATATATTAGACTTTACAAACTGTGGTAGCTCTTTCTTAAAGTCTATTCCTGCTATGTCAACTTTTAGGTTTTTAAAAAAATCATCTGTTTTAGTAGCATCTTTTATAGCTTGCTTTATATTATCTAATGCATTAACTGCTTTAACCATATCAGGCAGGTATTCACCTCCCTTTCCTATTGCTGGTAATGGTGGTTTTAGTTTGGATTCTAAAATTGCTGTTATTTTATTGTTAGACTTGTTAACTGCAGTTGCTTCAATAATAAATTTATGTATGTGTGTAGTAGCATGAAGAGGAGTAAATAGCATATCCTCAATTTTTTGATCCAGTTTAATGTTATTAGATGCTTCAGCAATAGTAACAAGGGTACCACTTTTAGTGAATATATTTTTATTCGTATTTGTACTCATATCTATGTAAAGCATTATTTTAGCGTCTGCTTCTAAAGTTAAGCTGTCGCTAAAATGTGCTATAGGCTTATTGATGCTAGCATCATGAAAATGAAAACATAGTATGCTCGATGGCTTACCAATATAGTTAGTAGCATTAAAAGCCTCGTTATCAGCTCTTGCGTCAATTATACCATAGTTAATTACATTGAAGTTTACAGCACTAGCAGTTTCTACTAAGAATAAGCTACCAAAAATATAACCATCAGATTCGTTAGTTAATTCAAAAGTTTTTACTTTATCAGATTTTTTCCCCATAATTTTAAAAGCATGACCGTCGTGTGCTTCGACTGTGCCATGGTTAATAAATTTAGCTGTTGTACCCCTATTAGGTGGGAGTAAACAAAAGTTAGAATTTGTGCCATCATCGCTGAACCCTTTTTTGCCTATTACTACACCGTAATCACCTTCTATTATACCATAATTAATGATATCTGCTTTAAGAAGGGGGGTGCCAGCATAGCAATCTAAGTTTATACCAGCATTAGAAGATTTGAAATGTGCACTTTTAGCAATAATTAAGCCGTCTGTTAGGGTTATAGTGCTATCACCTATAATATATAAGGCATCTTGTCCTGGGGGTGTTTTAGAACTCCGTCGTGTAGTAGCATCTAATGTGCTACAAATAACTATGCTAGTTAATTTGTTGTTAGCTAATTTAGTTTTGAGGGTGTTAACATTAAGATTCAGAGCCGGTTGCTTATGAGTTCCATCGTTATACGATACATAATCAAATGCTGCTAGATGATAGGCATTACCTGATGTAGCTTTAGCAGGAGTTAATCCAAAATAAATACTAGAATCTTCACCTATAGCTCCGATACCTTGGTGGTTAGAAATATATTCATAAACATAGTTGTTATTAACCTGTTGTTGGCAATCTAAAGCTTTAGTATCGTAAACATTGAAACCAGTTTTTTTGGTTGTATCTATTTTTAATGTTGTAGTATCTATTGCTATTTTACCGTTTTTTAAATCATCTGCGCTAGTTATAGATAAACCATCAACTATACCTGTAATTGTAGAACCCGATGTAATAGTTCAATGTCTTATATTGTGGCTAAAAAAACAGTAGCTTTTCTTATTAAATTTGTAATTTTTTGTTGCTAATGCTGCAGTTTCCGATGCAGAATCAGTTAATAGCCCGCGATCATACGTTGTTTTAGGGCTACCACTAACAGCACTAGATGTATAATTTATTGCTAATAAGAAAACTAATAATTTACTTAGAATATTAATTTGTTTTTGGTGTTTTTTACAGTTATATAATCGTATTTTTTTAATGTTTGTAATCAACCTCATAATAGTATTACCTGTATAATAGTTTGTGCGAAGTAGCAGAATATTATGATTGTTATAAGATTATGGTTTAATTGTAGCTTAATATGTTTATGGTTTTTAAGATTTATAATATTTTTATTTAAATAAAGTTATGCATTATAAGATGAAAAGTATAAGTTAAAATACCCTAGTATTTTACTATTATAATTATTTGCAGAGGCATCTATAGTATAATCGGCTATGCTCGTATATAAATGGTTACGTTGTTTAGCTAGTTGTGTTAGCTTGAATATTATATTTTTATGGTTAGCTAATAATGGTCTGTTTTGACAATGTTTAAATCGTTGATACTGTTTTTCTACTCCTAACTTTAGGTAAAATATTATTCCTGAATTGCGCATAACTTTAGAATTATATTGAGATAAAACAATACCATCAGTGCTGATAACCTGTTGCCTTTGTTTGCTAAATTATTCTAATATTTTAGTTTTTAGTTAGCGGAAATATAGCTCACCATACTAAGCAAATAACTATTTTATACTCATGTTGGTGTGTTGCTCTATTTTTTTACTCTGTTATTTAAGCTACTTTCTGTTTCTTGATCATTAATATCTGTGAATCTTGTAGTATGCATCTTTTTTAGGAAGCAATCAAGGCTTGCAAATTTGTTCTTGCACCTGATGCTAATATCATTCAAGTATAACGATTAAATACACTACATCATGTCATTAACTTTAATTAGTTAAAAATTTAGTTATTCACTAAAGCTAGGAACTGAAAATAATTATTTTAAAATAGTAACTAAATTGAACTAATTAATAAGATATCTATCTACATACGTGGCAGATAGAAATGCTAGGTTTCTGGGCTAAGCATTTCACGAGCTACTTTGTGCATATCATTAGTTGTAAAAAAAGCATATTTTGTACCATGTATTTTTTCAAATCTTTTTAACAGGGCTTCATCTGTGTCTTCGCTAAATTCTGCATTTTGTAAACCGTTGAAATCGATTTTATGGATATTTTCCACTGTTAAATGATAGTTTATTACATCTTGCAATTCAGCATCTGTAGTTACAGTGATAAAGCCATTATAATTTTTATCACTAGCTGATACATAGAAGGTTAAACTACCAAAAGTTTCTAACATTTTACTATATATAGCTTTACTTATATCTTCAGGAGGAACAGGATTAAAAAAAATACCAGCAGCTGTTTTGTTTTGTGCTTCTGTTTTATTCCAAGGGTTACTTATTAAAGATACAATTGAACAAAATTCATAAGAAAATTCTCCATCATCAGAATCGTAGTCTCTAACTGGTAAATTATTTTTTCTACAAAACATTTCAATACTTTTCAAAGAAATAGGATTCTCACCGTTAGTTAATAATTCACCTAAATTTATAAGCTTACCTGTTTCGCTATAATAACAAGTATGCAAGGTATCTTTGCTGATAATTATTGGCAAGTTAGGAATAAAAGCACCTTTTACTTTTTTAATATCTTTTTGATCATGTTCAAAAGGAGCATTTCCATGTATCAAATTCATTAAATGTATTTTATTACTTGGTGACCAGTTCTGTACAGATTTAAAACCAGTTAAGTTTGTTGCTTTTTCTTCCATGTGGGCACTTGTTTGTTGTTTTAACTTTTTTAGATGATATTCATAGTTTTCTCTACTTTCCTTGATTATTTCTTTATAGATATCATCCTTATTTTCGATTGTTTGTTCTATTATACGACGATTTACATAGTTTTCGTCGTATATATTTTTTACTAACAGAGTTTTATAAATTGCTGATACTGAAAGACTTTCAGGAGGTTTACCTATATTTAGTTGATGAGTTAAAGTGCGTTCATAACGGTTATTAAGAAAGCTATCGATTTTGTCATTTAATGCTTGTATATTTAATTTACGTATAGTGGCTAAAGCATTTGCCCCTTTAGCACTAAGATTATCATTTAAAAACTTGAATCTTAATAATTTTTCTAATATATCTGCAGTTTTGTCTATATTTTGATTTTGTTGAAAATTATTAAGACAACATTCTAGTAATTCTCCACAAATATACATTAATGTGCTAATTTTCCTATTCTTAGCCATTATAAGAGATTCACGACTAATATCGTCAATAATAATATTTAGGAACTCAAATACTTGAGCTGTGTCTAATGTGCTGTTTAGAAGCTCATTAGCAATAATACCGTTAAGATTGTATTTTTTACCTTTAGATTCTATAAGGCTCAGATAGTAAAGTATAAATCTTTTTACATCATAATTATCACATTGCAATAAATAAATAATGTCGTCAACTGATAACCAATTTAGCTGAAATTTATAAAAAACGACTCCACATTCAAGGCTTTTAGTTATTCTATCAATTTGTTCATCTCGTTCTTGCAAATTATTAAAAAAAATTAATGCTTTCTTTACTATGTTTTCTAAATTTTCATTAAAATAAGTAGAATCAATTCCACTATACGACATACCTTCAATAGAAAGCACATCATGTGTTTGGTTTTTGTGATATTTTATACCATCATTTACCAAATAATTACCACTACTAAAAAGAACGGGAGTTGTTTTCAATTTTTTATATTCATGGTTAGTTAACATACTTCCTGCTTTTTCTATCGGTGTTAACGATGAGATTACTGTTTTCATTAGACTATGCGCAGGGATAGTTATATCAGTAACATCTTTTTCTACTTTTTTTAAAGCAAATTGTAAAGCTTTAGCTTGTGCTTTAGATGCTAAACGAGCAAAAAAACTTTTGTTTGAATCTTCTTGATTTTCAGAGATCTCTGCTATTATTTTCTTTAGTTCATCGGATAATGACTTTCTTCCATCTGTTTCGTTCGTATCATCTTGAAAATTGACTGTACTACTAGCATTATTTTCATCTTCTGTTATTTTAGTTTTCTGAATTTTAATAATGCTTTTAATATTCTCAATTTTATTGTTAAATTCTTGTTGTTGCATCATGCTATGCTTTTCTAAAGCGGTTACTAGTTTTTCTAAATCTTCACGACTTTGTCTTTGTTGGTAATATCTTTCTATATGATGCTGATTTAGGTAACTTATAATTTGCATTAATTGTTCTGGATATGGATCAAATATTTGCATTAAGTGTTGTAAATATTTAATTTTTAAGTTGTTACTACGTAGAACTTCTGCTAATAAATGTTTTGCTGTATCAGTTTGTTCAGATTTTAAAAGTTTTTCAAAAATGGTAGTATCATCACTAACCATATCTATAACTGTTGTTAAAAAGCGAGGATGCTTTTTGCCCTCAAATATAATTTCAGCCTTTAATCTATTTGCTCTATCTGGTTTTGAATGATATATACTGTCTAGTAATTCTTTCCTGACAGGATCTATAGAGTATAAAATTTGCTGTTCTTTTTCAGATATTGGTAATAATAGTTCAGCATTTAAATAAGGATTGTCATTGTCAGCATAAATTTTTTCAGCTGCAAATTTTTGCTTCCATTGTTTATATAAAACACTATACTTCTTGTCTACCTCATAGATACTAGGTGCGTCATAGTTTTTCCATAAATTATCAATTAGTATATTAAAAACTTGTGCTTGCTGCTCTTCAAACGATTTATTTAAAGTGTTGTTTGATAAAAAAATGTAGTTATTATCAGAATCAAATCTATCTTCTGCTGTACCTTGCATTACATAAGTAGCTTCTGGTAAATAGTTACCAAATTTATTTGTGAGCCAAAGACTAAGTTCTTGTTTATAACTACTTGGCAATAGTAAAGAGCTAGCAACCTCAAAATTACCTTGTTGTATTTGGCTACTAAATTCTTGCCATTTTTCTGTAAAACCTGATCCAAAATAGGTGCATATTTTTATGTAAAAACTATATATTTTTTCAAATTCTTTAAGTAGATCTGTATCAGAAACATATTGATTGTTTTTTATATAAGCTATTAAGTCATCTAATTGAATTAAAGACGGTCTAGGGAATAACTTATATTCTTCTAGTAATTCTGTTATTTTAGAATGTAATATTACTATTTTTTTTGCATTATTTTCGGTTACTTGTTTTTTAGCTATCGATATTAAATCATTACTATCAAAATTATCTACATAAAGCAAAGTAGTTCTACTTTGAGCAGCGGTTGATGGTTTGTATCTGGCAGAAAAATGAGAAAAATTCTTGGTAGCAATAGTAGCAAAACCTGGTTGAGTGTTGTCGCAAGCTAATAGCGGATTAAATGCACCTTCAAAAATACCGCTGGGTATAATATTAACCTCAGACATAGCATTAATACCACCTTCTTCAAAGGCTTTATTTGCTTCAGGGACAATAACAGAAGACCAAGAACTAGGACCTACGTTATGAATTCTAGTGTTAATTCTATCATCATTAAATTTGTTCTTGTAGTATCTCAAGAATATATTAACAATCATATCCTTGCCTATTCCAGCATCTCCCATAATTTCAAGATAGCGTCTTCCTATAAAAGCTACACCCTCTTTAAGTTCTTTTTCACGTTTTTTCATTGTAACCCAAAGAGCATAACTCATTTTTGTAATAGCTTTATTATTAAAGTCAACTGTAGTATACTGATTGTTATTTATATAATCTAACTGTATTGCATCATATTCAGCTTCAAAGGCTTTTGTTATCTCGTTATCTAAGCTATCATCTACGGTAAATTTTGCTTTATATATACCTTTGATTGCTTCTAGTTGCCATCTTTCTGTTTCAATTCTACCGCCAATAGCACCATTCACTATACGTTCAATTATTGGGTTCAGCATTTCTATTGAGATATCTGTATCTTGTAATACACCACGCTCTTTTAGTATCCATAGATAAGTATCTAATAAAGTACAACTTTCATTTAAATCTCTAGTTGTTATATCATAATCATTAGGTAAATTTTTGCTATATGCTTTAAATAAAAAAGATAACCTTGTATTGATTTCATCAACTACATCTACATTTGCTGTTGTAGATTGAATCTTATAGCGTTTTACTATTGCTTCTATTTTAGGTCTAGTAATATAGTTACGCTGAAATTCTTCATCTAGTGGTTTAAGGTAATTTGTAGCAGAAAAAGTAGTTGCAATTTTACTTACATTTCTGTT
This sequence comes from Candidatus Gorgonimonas leptogorgiae, assembly GCA_929200515.1. GTDB lineage: Bacteria > Pseudomonadota > Gammaproteobacteria > Pseudomonadales > Endozoicomonadaceae > CAKMZJ01. Next base: position 7,288 of record CAKNAD010000050.1, read on the forward strand.
ATCGTATTTCGCAGTTGCTGGATTGCCTGCGATAACGATTTTATGGTTTTTAGTTAATTCAATTATTTTACCATTGTAAGAAATATGCGGAGGATCGCTATTTAGCCCACGAATTAAAGCTTCTAAGAAGCCATCGGGTAATAATGTTACTTCATCTATAAATAACGTAATAGGTGCATCAGGGTTTGAAGCATCATTTCTAAACTCAGCCCATTCTAATACCGGATGTTTTTCAAATGTTACTTTTTTTGAGTCTCCTTCGGTTTCTACAACATTGATACCAAATAAGTCATCAGTGCTGGTATTAGGACTAGCAGCAAAAGTAAAATACTTACCTTTTGCTATCAATTCTAATAGCCTTTTGGTTTTTCCTAATCCGGCTTCTCCTAAGAAAAAAACTGAAGAAAATATATTAGACTTCATTTCCAATCTAATTTTACGGCGAGCCATCAAAGCTACCCATAGTTTTTTATATTCTTTGCTATTTTCATCGCAGTCATTCAATAAAAAGTTAGTGATAACAGTTTTATCTGCTTCTCCTATTTCTCCTGTTAGCAAATCTTTGGGTAGTAATTTTTCTAATATCTTGGCAATTTGTTTTTCTTCTTTTTCAATGGTAGCACTACTGCTCTTTATTGTAGCAATTTGTATAGCATATTTATGGCATGTATCCTGAATATCAGCGGATGTAACCAATTTTGTTGGTTCTAACTCAAGGCTGTTAGCGTAATATAATAAGTCAACTAGAGTAGTTTCTGCTTTTATATCAATATTGTGCCAGTTTTCTATATAGCCATTTGCTTTTTGTACGGCTTCATCGCTAACGTCTAATAGTAATTTTAAATTTTGTTTGTGTCTTTCTTGGGAACAAGCTACTAATGCCACTTTCAATAGGTTAATTATCTCATCATATTTGTCATTAGGTATCATTGAAAGTAAAGTAGTTTCAGGCATTCCATGTAAGTTAATAGGCAATTCTTTTTGGAAACAGCTAGCAGGCAATAACCAAGTCATAGCGGATACAAAAAAACTAACTACAATATTAAATACTGCTTGGAAAAATCTAACTATTAGCCATTTGCTTTTTGCTGGTTGAGTTTGAGGGATATCTAATTTTTCCTTCGCTAAACAACTAAGATTAGGCAAAAACTTTAACAACTTCCACATATTATTTTCAATAAATTCTGGAGTGATTTTATCTATATTTCTATGAGTAAAATCTCTTAGACCTGAAAAATCAAAATAAGCATCGTTCTCTGTGTGGAAATAATAGCGTGTAATGTATTTAAAGTAGTGATACATTGGTAAATCTGCACGAAACTCTTTTAAGAGAATTGAGTTAACTGCTTTTTGAAATTCAACAACAGATAAATTTTTTTTATTATTTACCCGCATTTCGTCATGAGCTTGTTTCCATACTTTATCTATTATAGTTTCATCAAATATTATTTTATTTGAATCAAGCTTGTGCTGTTCTAAAGTTGCATTGATAGATTTAATCAATATATCAAGCTGATCTACCATTTTATCATGTAATGCTACATCTTCTGGCCTAGTACAATACGTAGATTGTGCATATGCTTTAAGAGTTGCTATAGTAGGAGCAGAAAAGCCTCTATCAACAGGAAAGTTGCCCCATAAAGAAAAGTCTAAATCTGCATCATCAGCTATAACTATAGTTAATTTGATATCATTTTTTAGGAGCTTGCCACCAAATGAAGGTGGAGTTGCCAGCATAGTTTCCATATATTTAGCAAACGATGGATTTTTATCAGGCCATACAATAACAATCTCTTTACCACTTGCTATAGCATTGAAAACTTCTGTTTGATTTTTTTTAAATTCTCGAGTCTGATAGTTCTTTACTTCTATATTATGTAAAACGTTTCCTGGATCAGTATCTTTCAATAGCTCAATTACTACTTTGTCTGTTATATCTGTGTTTTTTTTACTAAAATATACGCTATCTGTAATAATGTTTATGTTATTTTGAGTTTTTACTGTAGAAAACTTAATTTTAGCTTCTTCGGTAATTTGTTCTGCTTGCCAAATAAAAGGTTGGTCTTTGGTATCGTATTGAATAATAGGAAAGTCTGTTTTACCTAAATCTTCTAAATGATATAATAATCCTTTCCATTGTGAATCATTTAACGCAGATGATATTATTATTGAATCAACTTCTGCTAATTTTTTAGCAAGCATATCTTCCTTAACTACCATGCCTTCATCATTTATTCTAATTCCTTCTTGATAGCCATCAAAAAGTACATCGTTTATTATTAGAGTTTTGCCAAAGCTTTCTAAATTTTGGTTATCTGAGGCTTTTAATAGATTAAATTTTTGTTTAAAGGTAGGAATATCTATAGCTTTTAACTCTGATCTGTGCCACGAAATACTTTGTGGAATATCCACTCTTACTTTATTAGTGATATAGTAGTTCCGAGTTAATGCTTGTCGAAGTTCGTTATTAAAATTATTATCATCCCAAGGGGCATTTTGCAATATTACTTTTTGATTTTTTGTTAATCGGGCTAGTTTTCCTTGAGCAAGAATAGCCTTGCCATTTTTATCAAGATCAGGACCACCAAAAAGTTCTTGTCTCCAGTTTTTATTTGCTAGATTAATTGTTATTTCATTATCAGTTTTATTGCCAGTACCTTTTATATTAATTGCAGGATCATCTGTAAATTTTTTTTCAAAAAATTCTTGGTTGGTTGGTGCTAATTTTTCTTCTTCTAACTTGTTTATCCCACGAACAGCACGTCTACCAAAATCTTGTTGAGTTTCAACATTTCCTAAAATAATCTTGCTATCTATAACAGAAATAATACTTACATTGCCACCTAGCTCTTTATCAGATATTCTCGCATCTTTATCAAATATTTGATTTAGCTCCGCTCGTTCGCTAGCTTGCATGTTAGGGTTGTCTATTACTAACATCAATTTATCATCAGGATCTTTAGAAAATAATATACCATCTTCAGAATTAAAGTAATTTCCTTCTAAGGTTATATTGTTTTTTAGTCCTAAGTCAGAAAAATCAGCAATTTTAGAAATAACAGCTATTTTAGTGTCAGGATTATTAGCATGTAAATTTGCAAAAAAAGTACTACGTTCTGTTGCATCCTTAAGAATTACATGGTCATAGGTAGGTAGCTTTCTTTGTTGTGCGGTATTTGAAAGTGTTCTAGTTTTTAATTCTTTATTATCTGTAGATTGTCCTTGTTCTGTAGATTGTCCTTGCTCTGTAGTAAATCTTATAATATTTTCTTTAATAGGATTTAACCAATTATATGCAGCTTCTTTAAAGCGCGTAAAGATACTTTTTTCCTTTGCATCTTGGTTTTCTAGTTTCACTATAACTTCCCTATAAATATTTTGCTGTGCAACCTGTTAGATTAATCAGCAATAATGCCATTTATAAAATCTTATAATATATATACACGTGGCAGTTGGAACAGTCTAAAAGCCAAAAAAACTTACCCTCTAGGGGCTATTAAAAAGATTTACTTCATCGTTAAAACACTTTGAAATGCAGCACTTGCATTCGGGCAGTATTTTGCCTAGAATTAAACCATTTTACTTAGCCCTGAAGCCTAGTATTTTCATCTTCTATAAATGCAAGCACACACATAAACATAAGTATAATTATAAACTATATTTTTGATTAAAATATTAGTAGTTATACTTACTTAAACCTGAAAATCAACATTTTTATCTACCACCTGTATAGACTGTAATAAATGATTAAAACAGCTGAAAAGTGTAGAAGCTCAAACCTGACCTGACAGTAACCTTAAAAATTAAAATTCTGTGAGATTATATTTCATCTGAATTTATTAATGACACGGAATTTGGAACACTCTCAATCTAATCATCAGGATTTTTTGAAAATAATATACCATCTTCAGAATTAAAGTTATTTCCTTCTAGGCTTATATTGTTATTTAACCCTAGCTTAACAAAATCAGCAACTTTAGAAATAACAGCTATTTTAGTGTCAGGATTATTAGCATGTAAGTTTGCCAAAAAAGTACTACGTACTGTTGCATCTTTAAGAATTACATGATCATAGGTAGGCAGTTTTCTTTGTTGTGCGATATTTGAGAATATTCTATCTTTAAAATCTATGCTGCTTACGGGCTGTCCTAGTGCTAGCTCTGGAGTAAATCTTCTATTAGTGCTTTCTTTACTAGGAGTTGACCGATCCTGTGTTCCTGTTTCAACAAGTTTACCCTTATAGTCTATGCCTTTATTCTTATCGTCTATGCCTTGATTATTTAGATCCATCTTAAAACATAATTCCCTCTATTTGGCTATAATTATACGCTATAATTATGATTTTAATATTAGTATAGCGCTACCCGTTAATACGTAGACACTTTTGGTAGTTACTTATATCATATGATAACTAGCAATAGTTATTAGCCATAGAATCTCTTAATGTCTAAATCATAGCGAGCACTGCTATAGTTATAATCACTTACTGAAAACTTGCATTTCCAACTACCACCTGTATAAACCTAATTAGTTTAGCTAAAAACAATATTTTCTTTGATGTATCGCTTTAAAGGCGTTGGTATAAGTAAATAGTCAATATTATTTTTAATAAAACCTGTTGAGGAGATAGCGGGTATAAATATTACGTTCTTTGAAGTGTTTCTTTAAAAGTGGTGGCATAAGAATATAGTCAATATTATCCTCAAAAGATATTTGTGCTGTTGCTTCTGGAGCTCTCACAGATTTAATAATATCTTTTGGATCAATTCCATATTTATTTATGATTTTATCAATAGTATCCTCATCTGCTTCTACGCCATAACTTCTAAGTTGGAAAGCTATATCTAAGCGATTACTTTGCATAGCCTTTTCTATAAGAGTGGTGTCATTACTATCTTCGTATTTAACATTAGGATCTGCATCTTTTCCTAATAAAAATTTTATAAAATCAAGATTTTCTTCTGAGTTATCTTCCTTATCTAACGTCATCATTAACAGGGTTACCCGTATATTTTTATCATTAAGATAATAGTCATTAATATTATATCCATAATCTAATAACACTTCTAGACACATTATAGAATAGTGCTCTACAATCTTCAACATCATTTGGTCAATTATATTTTTAAATTCATCTTTAGCACCTCGGCTTAATAACAATGATAGTGCTTTTGAGTTATATGTTTGAATAGCTATAAAGCATGGTTGATAGCACTGCTCTTTTTTATTAACAATATTAGCACCGTTGTCTAATAAATATGTAATAAACATACATTGTAATTCTGAAAATATTTTATATTGCGCTTTATTATCTACTGCCATCATCAGCGGAGTCATTCGTATATTGTCATCATTAAGATAATAGCCATTAATATCATATCCATAATCTAATAACACCTTCATACATTTTATAGAATAGTGCTCTACAATCTTAAACATCATTTTATCAATTATATTTTTAAATGTATCTTTAGTACCATAGCTTAATAATAATGATAGTGCTTGTGGATTATCTAAATCAATAGCGTGAAAACATGGCTGTCTATCATTAATCCCATAAACAGGATTAACTCCTTTTTCTAATAACAATCTCATAACCGCATCATCTTCAATATCAGACATTTTAGACCGATATAGCAGAGCATCATCATACAATCCTTCAATTTTTGCACCATACTCTATGAGTAATTCAACTATGCTGATATTATTATCATCAATAGCCTGACTTAATGCTATATCAGAGTAACGAGAAATGAATATATAATTAGGATCTGCACCCTCTTGTAGCAATAACTCAACAATATCATACCTTCCTTTCATAGTAGCTCTTTTTAAATTATTTATATAATCGTCAGTCTCAAAACACCTAGAATGACCATTGATATTTGCTTTATAATCCAACAATAATTTTACTACTTCTAAGTTACCACTATTAATAGCATCACGCATAGGGTATGTTCTATAATTTGGTATCCATGCATTAGGATTCGCACCTTTGTTTAACAACTCTGTAATTTTTTCTATTCCTAAATCTTGTTCAATAGCATCATGTAATTCATAATTAAGATACTCTATATTTTTTATTTGCTTATCAGAGAGGAAGCTTGCTGATGTTATGACCTCATAACTATTTTCTTGTTCACTAGTATATCTTAGTGGTCTTGTAATTGAGGAATTTAGACCAATAGTCATGCATTGTGTAAATAAACTTGAAATATTTTTTAACATAATTATTTTTTTAAGTTATAGTTGTAATTTATATCCACTTTTTACTTGAAGATACGTATTTTCAGTAAGTAATTTTTATCTTATTAGTGGCTTTGTTGAATAAGTTTTTTTTGTTAGGATTTGTGCTAAATATATAGCTTTTTTAACAAAAAAACACTAAAAAAGCTTACTTTTCAGATGGAAAACTAGCATTTAACACAAAATACTCCATATTTTTGCCAGATATCACGTGTTGATTTTTCTTATTCAACAAAGCCCTTATTAGCTACAATCAAAAATACTATTTTTCTTCAAGCTCTAGCTTTAAAGATGTTGGTATAGCTAAATGATCAAAACTATATTTAAAAGATGTTTTTACTACTGTTGCTGCTAAAACCATCAAT
>CAKNAD010000051.1 GCA_929200515.1 Candidatus Gorgonimonas leptogorgiae
CTAAAAAAATCGATTATCAAATAAAAAATTCCGATGATAAAGATGAATAACTAGAGTCTATTTTTAGCAAGTAATTTTTGGCTTGTTAAATAAGGCATCTACTTTAGTTGTTTATATTCGTGCTAAATTAAAAAGTAGTAACACAGTTTAAAAGCCAAAAAACTTGCCAGGTGGGAGCAATTAAAAAGATTTACTTCATCGTTAAAATATCTTGAAATGCAACCAGCATTTTTGCGTTATTTTGCCTTGCATTAAACCATTTTACTTAGCCCTGAAACCTAGCATTTTCATCTACCAGGTGTATATATCACTCTAATACAAAGGGTGTTTTATATTTAATAGAATATAAATCGAGAGGTGTTTTTTGTGAAAATGATTTTTGCCAAGGGTCAATATCACCCTGCTTTAATAATAAACTAACCACATAGTTAAGATCATTCATAACTGCATAATGTAAATAATTCATTCCTTTACTATCTAATGGAATATTATCTGCATCTACAGGAGCATATGTTAGTAGTATTAAAACAAGTCGTTCTTGCTTATTTTCGATTAAGTAGTTGACAGGTGTTTTGTGCTGATAGTCTTTAGTGTGTAATAAACTTATGCCTGCTTTTGTTTTTGTTAACAGCCTGCAAATGTATTCGTTGCCTAATTTTGCTGCTTCATGTAAAGCGGAGCTACTTTTATAGTTGACATCCATGATTATAGGATGATTATAGTATAACAGCAATTCAATTACTTTAACTTGATTCATGGAGGCTGCTAAAGTTAACATCGATACTCCATCGTTAGTGGTTAATTTATAATAGCTTATTTCGTCTTCTAGGCAAATTTCAATTAACTCTTTGATAATTGGTATGTTGTTCTTAAATACCGCATAAACTATAGGTGAGTTGAAATGTGCGTTAAATTTAGAAAGCCACAGCAAGCGTGCAGTTTTAGTTTCAGCGCGTAGTATAGAGCTTAATTTTTTGCTAGCTTTATTTTCACATGCTAGGCTGCATATTTCAGTGAAAGTTTCTACATCTGGCAAGCTATAAGCAGCTAAAGCAACAACTAATAAAGCTATCGAAGAAAATATTTTTTTTAGCATATTTATTATTATAATAATTAAATCTATTAATGCTATAAGTAACATTATATTAGGTACAAAATTGATAACGAGGCAAAAAAACATTTAAAATACTATGCAAATTTATATCTATTAACATTTGTATAGTTGTTTAATACGTTGGATATTTATATTACACCCCTATTTTTGTCAATATATTCTGGGTTTTAATATACACGTAGAAGATGAAAATGCTAGGTTTCCTGGCTAAGTAAAATAGTTGAATTTAAGGCAAAATATTGCCCAAATGCCAGTGCATTTTAAGATGTTTTAATGATGAAGTAAATCTTTTAATTGCTCCCACAGGGTAATTTTTAGCTTTTAAACTGTGTTATTACTTTTTAATTTAGCACGGATATAAATAGCTAAAGTAGGAGCCTTGTTTAATAAGCTAAAAATTACTTGCTGAAGAGACGTATTTTTAGGCAAAAGGTGTGTAACCCTCGAAACACTACCTTGGCTAAAAACTGATAATCACTCACTGAAAATTAGTATTTCTAACTGTTATGTATATATAAGAGCAAAAAAGTCAGGTAAAAACTGAGTAGATTTTTTCCTTATTTTTTCTGTTTTATTGATTTCTAAAGGGTAAATTTCTGTTAGCATGTTTTAAAATATTTGTAGCTAAATTCAGTAATTTAAGGTGCAAATACTCCGATATTAGAATATTTTTGTAAAAGTAGATTGTAATCATTCTCATTTAGGTGTACAATTATATTGTGCCTTGATATTAATAGATAGTTAAATTAAATCATACTTTTTTGTTTGGTTTATACACGCTTTTAAGCAAAAAGTGTATATAACAAATTTATAACTCTTAGCTTTTTACTTTATAGTCTTATTTAAAGCTTATGCTTTACAAACAGGAGCAATATCGTGACTTTAGATGGCATTGAACTAGGTCAATCTGTTTCAATATCGCAAATTAACATATTACATGTGAATACTAAGCGCAGACTTCTATCTATGGGCTTTATTCCTGGAGCTTGTTTAAAGGTTATAGGAATAACTCCATTTCATGGTGCCATTCAAATTAAAATAAAAGGATATTACGTTGCTATAAGGCATAGCGATGCTTCAAATATTGAGGTTTTCCCGGCATGAAAACTCCTATAGTAGCATTAGTAGGAAACCCTAATTGTGGTAAATCCACTTTATTTAACCTGTTAACTGGCTGCAATCAGCAGACAGGAAACTGGAATGGAGTAACAACTTGCAAAAAGCACGGATATTATAAGCACTGTGCTCAAAATATTAATATTGTAGATCTACCAGGAATCTACCATCTTGAAAACGCATCACATAATTTTATAAATGATGAAAGTGTTACCTGTAATTTCATCTTTACAGAAGATATCGACGTTATTATAAACGTTATAGACTCCTCTAATTTAGAGCGTAGCTTGTATTTAACATCACAATTACAAGATTTAGATACTACTGTAATTATTCTCTTAAACATGGTAGATATTAGTAAAAAATTAGGAGTAACCATAGATGCCAATAAGCTTGCAGTAGACTCCGGTTGTCAAGTAATACCAACCGAATTAACAACAAAAACAAATATTATTGATTTAAAAAATGCTATAAATAAAGCTATACTGCAAACTAAAAAAGTAGCAGTAACTAAGTTAACATATTTAGATAAAAAAATAGAAAATGCTATAGAAGAAATACAAAAACATTCTATGTTTAGTTATACAGATAGCAATAAAAGATGGCATGCAATACAAACTTTAGAAGGTGTAAATAGTAGTGGTTCAGCATTAGAAAACAAAGCTAAATATCTTCGAGATAACTTAACAAGTATAGAAAATAAAGAAATAGATATCATCATAGCAAGTAGAAGATATGAAAAAATTAACAAAATAGTTTCTAGAGTACAATCCCGAAAAAATAATAATACAAAGTGTACTAACTCTATTATAGATGGATATGTATTGCATAAAATATTAGGGATTCCTATATTTTTAGGTATGATGTATCTTGTATTTCTAGTTTCCACATCTGCAAGTAAAATATTTAGCGAATGTTTTGAAATGTTGTCTGATGTAATATTTGTAGATGGCAGTAAATTTATTTTAACCCAACTATCAGCACCGCAGCTAGCTAGTGATATTTTATCCGATGGCATAGGGGGTAGCATAAAAGCGATATCTGCTTTTATTCCGACGATATTTTTATTATTTTGTTTTTTATCTGCATTAGAAAAGTCTGGGTATATGGCTCGAGCTGTAGTAATTGTTGATAAACTTATGTCGTTTTTAGGTTTACCTGGCAAGGCTTTTGTTCCTATGTTAATAGGATTTGGGTGTAATGTTCCCGCAATAATGGCAGCTAGAACCATGGAAAATCAAAGAGACAAACTGCTAACAATATCAATGATTCCATTTATGTCTTGTAGTGCTAGATTACCCGTTTTTACTTTATTTGCTTCTTTGTTTTTTCCTCAAAATTCTGCTGGAGTAATATTTTTATTGTATGTTTGTGGTATTTTAGCTGCTATATTGACCGCTTTTGTTATGAAAAAAAGTATTTTAGGGCGTTACCCACAAAGTATAAACTTTATAGAGTTGGGTAATTATCAGTTACCACCATTTAAAGAAATATTATTTAGCTCGTGGGTTAAAACTAAAAGCTTTGTCTTGAAAGCTGGAAAACTAATTATAATAATAACATTTATTTTAAATTTACTTGGTTCTATAAAAACAGATGGTTCTTTTAATAAGCAAGGTATTCAAAATTCATTATTAAGTTATGTAGGTAAATCTATTACGCCTGTTTTCAATGGTATGGGAATAGATAATGACAACTGGCCAGCGACTGTTGGAATAATAACTGGTTTTTTAGCGAAAGAAACAGTGGTAGGAACAGTAAAAGCATTATATGCAGGTACTAATGAAGAGTCAACAAGTGATGCTTCTTATAACGTTACTGATAAAATAATAGTAGCTGTGTCCACTATACCAGATAATTTCGTAGAGTTTTTTAATCTATCTCATGAGTCTGAGGGGGTATCTGCTCCCTATGCTGATGAAATGAATAGTAATATTATAAAATCATTTGGCTCAATTCATGCAGTTATTGCTTATTTATTATTTATTTTGCTTTATACCCCTTGTATTGCAGTTATAGGTATTATAAGCAAGGAAATTTCTACTATATGGTCCGCTATAATAAGCATTTGGAGTTTATTTTTAGCATACGCAACAGCTACGTTATATTATCAATTATCTATTGTTTATATCCAGCCTGGAGTAACTTTTGTATGGATTTTAAGTATTAGCATATTTATCTTAATGTTTATGATATTAATCAGAAAGTATACTCAAAGAGTCATATTGCTAGATTCAAAATTATATGTTTCTTAAAAGCTCTCTAAATATTTTATTTGTTGAGGCTATCAGAAGTATTGATAGCTAGTAAATGCAAATATTATCTGTTTTCAAGGTTGTCTCTTGTTTGTTATGGTCTTGTTCCCCTATTAGTTCAATAAGCCTATTTTTAGTTAAATGTGGCGCTATTAACTCAACAAAGCTATACATATAATCTCGAAAAAACGCACCCTTGTGAAAAGCAATAAAAGTGGTAGAAAGATCAAAGATGTGTGAAGCATCTATTATATTTAAATCTGCATCTAAGTTATGGTCGTATTCCAAGTAGGCAATAATCCCTACCCCTAAATTCATACGCACATAGTTTTTAATAGAGTTGGTATCCATTGATGTGAAGATGATTTGCGGAGATATTCCAGCTTTATAGAAAGCTTGATCTATAGAGGTACGGCCATTGCAATGTTTCGTATATGTCAATAAGTTATAGCTAGATAATACTTGTATATTGAAGTTGATCATTTGGGTTAATGGATGGTTTTTAGGTGTTATTAGTGATAATTTCCAATGAAAGCAGGGTAACACGAGTCTATTGTTGTTATTTTTTGCTTCTGAAGAAAAGATAGCAAAATCATAATTATCATCTAAAAGGTCTTGAATAATGCTAGTATCTGGTATGTTGTGTATTTTTAACGATATTTCTGGAAACTTGCTAATAAATTGTTTTATTACATTTATTGGTATATATCTTTTTTGAGTTTGGGTAGTGGCAATATCAAGACACCCCTTTTTTTCGTTATTATATTCCTCTGCTATTTTTTTTATATCATCGATTTTATATAAAATTTTGTTAATTTTATCAATTATTTTTTTTCCTGCAAATGTAGTTTTTTTAAGGTGTTTGCCATTTCTATAAAAGATTTCTGTTCCTAACTCTTCCTCAAGTAAGCGGATTTGCTTACTGATTCCAGGTTGTGATGTGTGAAGTTTTTTCGCAGTAAGGGATACATTGAGATTGTTACGAAATACCTCTATTGTATACTTTAGTTGTTTTAGGTTCATTATTATCTCCAAGTTTAATCTATGTTCTGATAATAAATATAGTCAAAGTTACGAGATAATGTGATTTATTATTAAGTTTTGGTTGGTTTAAGAGCTAATACTTGTGTTTGTAGTTTTGATCGGCTATCAAAAGGTATGTTTTCATAACAAAATATACTTTCCTTTTATATTACTCTTTAAAAGTGCTTAAGAAAATAGTATAATGACCAACATAATTATTTAATGAAGATAACTTAAAGGAGATAAAATGCATAGTAGTTATGTGGATAAATTTTTTAAAAAAGACTATGCGGTGAGTGTTTTATTATTTGCCTGTACTTTTTTTGCACTAATTTTGGTTAATTCTCCTCTTGGAAAATACTATAACGCTTTTCTAAATACTCCCGTTGAATTAACCATTGGACCAATTGAGCTACACAAAGATGTTCTTTTATGGATAAATGACGGATTAATGGGTTTATTTTTTCTTAATGTAGGGTTAGAAATAAAAAAAGAAGTCCTAATAGGAGAGTTACGTAGTATTAAGAATATAATGTTGCCTGTATTAGGTGCTATTGGTGGAATAGTTGTGCCAGCATTGATTTTTTATGGGTTTACTCATAATGACCCAGTAGCATTAAAAGGATGGGCTATTCCAGCTGCAACCGATATAGCTTTTGCTGTTGGGGTAATATCTATTTTAGGAAAACGAGTGCCGTCATCGCTAAAAACATTTTTATTAACGCTAGCTATTGTCGATGATTTAGGGGCTATTTTAATCATTGCTTTTTTCTATACAGCAAAAATATCTTTGTTTTCTCTAGCTGTAGCACTAGGATGTTTTGTCGGTTTATTAATATTAAACTTGTTGCATATTAGAAAGCTTTTTTGGTATTCCATACTAGGTTTATGTATGTGGGTAGCTTTGTTAAAATCAGGAATTCATGCAACCTTAGCAGGAGTATTGATTGCAATGACAATTCCACAAGAAGTCAAATGCAAAGACAAAAACCAAACCGAGAAAAAAAGCTATTCCCCTTTAGCTAGTTTAACTTCTATATTGCATGATAAAGTAAATTATTTTGTATTGCCTTTATTTGCTTTTACTAATTCTGGGGTGGTATTTAAAGACCTAGATGCTAACGATTTATCATCGCCTATCACTTTAGGTATTATAGCTGCATTATTTTTTGGTAAACAATTAGGGGTGTTTTTATTTAGCTATATAGGAACAAAACTAAAAATAACGAAACTACCCGAGAATACAACATGGTTACAATTATATGGTGCTGCTATTTTATGTGGTATAGGGTTTACTATGAGTTTATTTATTAGTTCTTTAGCTTTTGAGGGTTCTTTATCTCATATTATTGATGCCAACAGAGTGGGAATATTAATAGGATCAATGCTATCGGCAATAGCTGGTGTTTTTGTTCTTAAGCTTGCTTCTAACAAACCAAAAGTTAATTGCTTAAAAGATATATCTTTAAATATTAGCAGTAAGGACATGTAAAATAAAGGTTTTTCTTGTTATCTTGTTTTATGGATGATAAAATAACTAGCAGTTACTTGGCTGTATGTAGATACTTGCTTAAATATTATTAACAGACGCATATTCTACAAATGCAGTTATTGTTTTTAACTGTTTAAAATAGTGTTTAATTTAGAGGTAAAATATCTACTTGCTGAAAAAAACAATTTTCAGGTAAAAAATATCGAGATCGCAACTTAAAATAATTACTAATTAAGTGCTATATATACGCGTAGCATTTCCAACTGCCACGTGTATAGTTTTATAAATATTTGTAATATTTTTATTAATTTCATTCTAATTGTTTATAGGCTATAAAAATGGTCAAAGCTAACTATATAAATAAAATAAATAAACAGATAATTTTTGCTGTTGCACTTGTGATAGTTTTATTAAGTCTAATGGTTGAGGTAAATAACCTCAAAAATTATACAACATTACTGCAAAATATAAAAATATCCACAAAAAAAATAGAAGCTTACTCTTTTAAACCAGAAGTATTTCAGTATAATAAGTTTAAATTAGTGTTTGGAGAAAATTATGAATTAGACAATAAAGCTATTAAACAGCAGTCTGATAAAGAATTACCCGTTGCTAAAAGAGATTTAGTGCTAAAAGGAATACTTTCTCGCTTAGGAGCAGGAAATAAAAATTTAGGCAGCGTTATTATAAGCTTTAAAGGGCAAACAAAAATTTATTTTATCGGTGATCATATTCCTGGTGGTGGGTACCTTTATGGAATAAATAATGATCATATTATTATTAAAACTAATAATAATTTAGAAAAACTATGTTTACAAGATAAATTATCATTAACACCATAAAAAATATTTAACAGTTATTAATAATAACATCTATGTGTAAGTGATATATTAATGACCCATAATTAATAAGCAATAAAACAATGTATTTCATCATAATTATTATGATACATGCAGTATTATAGTGCTTTTAAGGAAATATTTTAAAATAGTAAAATCTATTTAACAACCTGCAAAGGCCGGCGTAAGAATATATGAACAAAATATTTAAAACAACTAACATTATAATTTTACTAATGAGTGCTTTCATTTTAAATGGATTAGCATTACAAAAAGATTCAAAACAAGAGTTACAAGAACAATTAAAATTAGTTGGCTCTGCATCTAAAGCTGATGTAATCGAAAGTACTAAAGATTCGCAAACTAATAAAGGTTTAGAACAAAAAAGTATTGAATCTGAAAAAAATAATAAAACATCTGTTCAAGAAAAGTTATGGCATATAACTCAGAAAAATACAGATATCCGAGAATTTATCAATCAAATAGCTAAAATTGTAGGTAAGACAATTGTTATTGATCCTAAAATAAAGGGTGGTAACACTGTTACAGTCTTGTCTTCTAAAGCACTTAGTGCTAACGATGTATTTGAAGTATTTTGTCAAGTTATGTCGGTAAATGGTTATGCGGTAGTTTATAAGGGGGATGTAATAAATATAATACCGCAAGCGTCATCTAAAAACTCTGTAAGCTTTGGAAGTGAGTCAGATATTCATGGTGTTAACTGCACTCAAGTAATTGAATTAAAAAATATTCCGGCAATGGAAGCTGTTTCTATCATTAAGCCTTTAATATCATCATTTGGTCATATTGCAGGTTCTACAGCATCAAATTCAGTTATAGTTTCTGACTTATTAGAAAACGTAGAAAAAGCAAAAGAATTATTAACAAGTATAGATACAGCTAGTGATTACGAAGTTATTCAATTAGAGCATGCTTGGGTAACAGATGTAGCAAATATTATTAATAGTACTTTAAATTTCAGAGTAAATAATACCGCAGTATTACAAATAATTGCAGATGAAAACAGCAATCGCTTAGTGGTTAAGGGCAATAAAGGCAAAAGAGATCAAATTAAAAAACTTGTTGCTATATTAGATAACAGCAGAGCACAAAAAAATACTACAAAGGTAATGTTTTTAAAGCATGCTGATGCTCAAAATATAGCTGAAATATTGGCTGAAGCTTCTAATTCATTAATAAATGCTAAAGGAGGTAAAAAATCTAGCAATGGTAGACCTCAAGGATTAATGCAATCTAATGTCTCAAAGTCTGGTGGTTATACCTATGCAGCTCAAGCACCTGGCGTATTTGTTAAGCCTGATGTATCGCAAAACGCTTTAGTAATGATAGCAGATCCAGAGATTCTCAAGGAATTAGAAAATATAGTTCATAAATTAGATATCCCTAGATCTCAAGTGCTATTAGAAGCAGTAATTGTCGAGGTAAGTGACGATTTATCTAGTGACTTTGGTATTAATTGGCAAGGTTTAGCAAAAGGTGATAGTATAAAACCTGATGGCGGGTTGCTTTCAGTAAATATGGAGTATGATGGATTTAAACATGGTAAGCTAGATGTTAAGATTGGTAGTTTAGGTTCTGTAGTTAAGGCTCTGAGAACAGATGGCAATAATAATATTCTTTCTACACCTAGTATATTAACTTTAGATAACACTAAATCAGAGTTTTTGGTTGGTGAAAATATCCCAATTAAAACTGGTGCCTATCAAACTACAGGGGCGCAGCAGAGT
The DNA here is from genome assembly GCA_929200515.1 of Candidatus Gorgonimonas leptogorgiae. GTDB lineage: Bacteria > Pseudomonadota > Gammaproteobacteria > Pseudomonadales > Endozoicomonadaceae > CAKMZJ01. Next base: position 9,588 of record CAKNAD010000051.1, read on the forward strand.
CCTTTTGTCACTAGAGAAAGAAAAGATGTAGGGATCCAATTAAAAATTACTCCACATATCAATGCTGGTAATAGTTTAAGGTTATCTATAGAGCAAGAAGTATCTAATGTAGATCTATCAGCTTCTAAATTATATGACGATGGTATTGTTTACAAAAATAGATCATTAAAAACTACTGTTCTAGTAGAAAATGGACAAACTATTGTAATAGGTGGTTTGATACAAAGCACTAGTGGCAAAAGTAAAAGTAAAATTCCTATTTTAGGAGATATACCTATTTTAGGTAGACTATTTTTCACTCAAAATGGTAAGACTGCTAATAAGAAAAATCTTATGCTATTTTTACGACCAACAATTGTTGAATCTGCTAATGAGTTAAGTGAATTAACAAAAGATAAATATAATAGCTTAAAGATTATAGGTGCTAACAAGAAAAACGCTAATATAATTGATATGCCAGATGATTATCAAAACCTTGTAGATTATACTGCTACTATGTAGTATTTCTCAGAAATTCTTGCCTAGATTAATAAATCTGGGTAGGAGGGTGTATACAGGTGGCAGTTAGAAATGCGAGTTTTCAGCAAGTGATGATAAATTTTTGGCTAAGGAAGTATTTAGGTTTAGTGTCGACTAAATCAAGAAATACCAACGCAGGATAAAAGCTTAGAAGCCTTGCCCTCTGGATACCACTAAAAAGATTTACTTATAGTTAAAGTACTTTGAAGTGCGCTTGTATTCGTGCAGTATTTTGCCTTGAATTAAACTATTTTACTCGTCTCTGAAATCTATCATTTTTATCTTTTGCCTGTATAGAATTATATACCATATTTATTTTTATAATTTGCTATCTCTTGATGGTAATGTTTTAGATTTAAGTTATCTTTAGAGTATTCAATTAAATCTTGTAGTTTAACTATACTTGTTACCTGTATATTGTTATCTAGGCTAATTTGTTCTATGGATGATAAATCGCTATTTAAGCTTTTTTCTTGTCGGTCTAAGCTTACTAAGCAACCTGATATTTTTGCATTTTTATCATTCCTAATTAAAGTTATAGCTTCGTTGATTGCTTTACCTGAGGTAATTACATCATCAATAATTAAGACTTTACCATGTAATTTACTACCTACAAATACCCCACCTTCGCCATGTTGTTTAACTTCTTTACGATTAAAACTCCAAGGGATATCTTGATTTAATAATTTATTTAAGGCAATTGCTGTAGCTATAACTAGAGGTATTCCTTTGTATGCAGGCCCAAATATGCAGTCAAACTCTATATTGCTATCAATTATAGCTTGAGCATAGAAGTTGCCTAATCTTTGTATTGATTTCCCTGTATTAAAACAACCCATATTAAAAAAATATGGAGATTGTCTTCCTGACTTTAATTCGAATGATCCAAATTTAAGTGCTTCGATATTTATAGCGTAGTCTATGAAGTTTTTCTTGTATTCTTTCATGATATCTCAATAAAATGTTAAACATTTTTATGGGGGTTAGGGTAAGTCGTTAGGTATTTTACCTTAAATTACATAACATTTTAAGCTTAAATTGCTATTATTATGGCATTTTGATAATATCAGCATAAATAAAAAAATTAAATACTATTATTGGCGATAGTAATGTATACAAAACGATATATTTAGGTGGTTAAGGAATGCGCTTTTTATTAACTAGATATTTATCAAGGCAAATTTTACAGAACGCAATAGTAATTTCTCTTATTATTTTAATTATTATTGCTAGTTCTAGATTTGTTAATTATCTAGAAGATGTTGCTACAGGATCATTAAAGTTAAGCTTTGCTTTAAATATTATGTTATGGAGATTTCCTGAATTTTTAACAATGATTTTACCGCTCGGGCTATTAGTCAGTATAATAGTTACATATGGAAATTTATATGCTAATCAAGAAATGGTTATCTTATATGCTTGTGGTGTTTCTGAACATAAAGTATTGGCAACAACTTTATTACCAGCTAGCATTATTACGATAATAGTTGTATATTTTAGTTTTTATTTATCGCCTTTGGGGCTTACTAAGGTTGAAACAATACTGCAAAAACAAATATCTGAAAATAAATTTGAAGTTTTAACTCAAAAAAAGTTTAAAAAAATAGGCAATAAAAAAGTTATATACGCTGAATCAATTGATAAAGATAAAGAAAATATAAGTAATGTTTTTGTTGCCTATCAAGACTATAAAGAAAATGACAGCTTTATAATATTATTAGCTGATAATGCATATATTGATCATGACAGAGACAACACTAACAAAGTAAGAGATAAATTTTTGATTCTAGAATCAGGTAACAGATACGATGTAACTAAATTTAGCGGTATCTCTCGTAGTGTATCTTTTGAAAAATGTGCGGTTAAATTGCAATTTTCTTCTGTATTTCAAGAAATTGATCGCAAGCAGGCGTTGCCTACTAGTACTTTATTAAAATCATCAGATTCTCAAGATAGAGCTGAATTATTATGGCGAATATCAATGCCAATTGTTGTTATTCTTATTACTATACTGGCTTTTGTATTATCTAAGGGTGAGGTGCGTAAAAGTAGATTTACTAGATTACCATTTGGTATATTAGCATATTTATTTTATTTAGCTTTACTTGTATATTGCAGAAATAACATTGAAAAATATGGAGTTAATTATTCATATACAATATGGATAGTTCATGTTGCAATGAGTTTATTAGCAGTATTCTTTTATTTTTTTAACTCAATTAAAAATTATTTTATGTATAGAAAATATTATTTATGGAAAAATTAGAAATCTATTTAGGAAAAAAACTATTGCTAGCTACAATAGTAGTTTTATTAGTAGTATTATCATTAGATTTTTTAATTTCCTTTATATCTGAGTTAGAAGATGTAAAGTATCATTATACGGCATATAGAGCTGCTATTTATGTATTATTAAATATTACTAGGCATATTGAAGAATTTATGCCTGTAGCAGCATTAACTGGATGCTTATCAGGATTAGGAGCCATTGCAGCAGATAACGAGCTAATTGCAATGCGGTCTTTAGGAATTTCCAACCTGCAAATATTTAAAATGATATCTAAAGCACTAATAATAATTATATTATTTAGTATGCTAGTAAGCGAATTTGTAGCACCATATGCAGTAAGAAAGGCTGAAATAAATAAAAAAATACTGGTAAACAGTAAAAGCAGTAAAATTTTAACAGGACTCTGGCGTAAAGATGATAATGAATTTATTAATATTAATTCATTAGAGTTGAATGGTAAGGTTAATGGTATTTCTAGGTTTATATTTAGCAAAGATATGCGTCTTCAAGAGTTAATTTTAGCTAGTTATGCTCAAATAGTAGAAGGCAAGCACTGGATTTTAACTAATGTTGAGAAATATATTATTAATTATAATTCTACAGGAGAGAGTACAGGTTATATTAAGGAATATTATGATTCTTTAGTCTGGGATATATCTCTATCTACAAAGATATTACAAACAGCACTTATTTCCCCAGATTTTTTATCAATAATGGAATTAATTAATTATAATAAATATTTACAACAAGAAAGTATACAGTCTCAAGAATATCAGCTATCTTTATGGAAGAAGTTATTACAACCTTTAGTAATTTTAGTGCTGATATTTGCTAGTATGCAAGTTATATCAGGTAATATGCGTATGGTTAATCTAGGCATAAGAATTGTGCTTGGTATTGTATTTGGTTCTGCTTTTATTATTTTACAAAAAACCATGGGATCTTTGAGTTTAGTGCTGAATATACATCCAATTTTTTGCTTGTTATTACCGTTAATTTTATGTTTGATAGGTAGTATAATTTATTCTTGGCATATTAGAGGATAAACACATCTATTAAATTAAAACTTACTAAAATACACTATGAAGTAATTATTAGCTAAACATATTCATATTTTAAAAAATTATGTTTAAAAATTTTGGCCTTATAATTAATCACTACATTTTCATACATCCAGCTAAAATATCCTTTATATGAATCGTTAGGATAAAATGTATTATCATGATCCATACCGTTGAAATAGCCAACAATACACTTATTTTTAATAGGTTCTTCAAAGGTAACCTCGTATTTTTCACAACCTTCTGAAAATTGCATGGTTTTATCTATATCTAAGCCGTAGTTGCCATCAACAGTACTATCAATTACATATTTAAAATGATTTTTCCATTGTCTATCAACATTAAAAATGTCAAAATTTTTAGATGTAGAAATAATTCCTTTTTGATTCCATGTAAACACATCGGATTCAACTATA
>CAKNAD010000052.1 GCA_929200515.1 Candidatus Gorgonimonas leptogorgiae
AGCAGATGTTTTAGGTTATATACTTGGAGTAAACATGGACGCACAAACGTCAATGGAGTATTTAATTAACCATAATATAAATATTTTCGTATTTAACCATGAATTTGACAAAGTAATTCCTCTACTGTCAAGAATGACTCAATATACTACGGATTTTAAAGAAAAACTAAATATTACATCAACAACTTCTGAAGATAGTTATAGACGTTATACTCATGGATTTTTAGATGGAAGCTTAAAAAAACAGTTACATTTATTTTTAAATAAAACTAATTAAAAATAAAAATGTCTATACACTTGGTAATTAAAAATACAGACTTTGTGCTTAAAGATATACTAGCATAATAGCTTTTTAATTGCTCTCACAGGGCAAGTTTTTTTATCTTCTAAGAATATCTAAAGCTTACTAATCTCTAAAAAATTATAACTATGGATAAGTAGAATGAATGGCATACCAGAAAAATTTTTTTTCAACAAAGTTTTATTAAATAGTGACAATCACAACGAAACTAATGATGATCAATATCTAGCAAAATCATATCGATACAATTGTAATCGCATTACAAAAGAAACAATTTTTTGTCATAGAATTTGCAAGCAGAAAACTATACAAGAAAAGCAAATTAGAGCTTGCAAGTTAATGAAAGAATACATAAATGGCAATACTAAACATTTTACTAATGATGATTGGTTATATTTAATTATAAAAATGGGTAAAAGGAATTTTAATAAAAACAAGTTTAGCAAATATAAATTATGGTGTAATCATGTTGATTACTCTATATTATTACAAAACATTTCTCGACTACAACCTTTAAGACATGAATTAGAACGCATATGTTCAGTATATATTACTACTGAAAAGCTGTCTTGCTGGTTGCAATATCACAATATAAATAATGAAAAAATATCAGAAGATCAATTACAAAACATTATAAATAAAGCAAAATCTTTAACTGAATTTAAAGTAATCTCGAATCATCATGAACTATCTGAGCATAAAAGCGTCAGGGAGTGGCATAATCCTTTTTTTGCTGAATTAGTCATTTCATGCTATAAAAAAAATACTTTTATACCAAGAAATTTTGAACAGGGAAGAATATTAAAAAAAGAAATAGATAATATTAAGCTAGAGCACCCAACAGAAGAACATAATATAATTGCTTTACTAAAAAATAAAAATTATCATCAAGAAATATGCGGTAGCCGAACTTTACAATTAATAAATAAAGCGACACAAGAATGTTTTTACCTTAAATTTCAAAGAAAAAATGAAAACTGGTGTGATTTTATCAAAGAAAAAAATATGCATGTCTCCTTAGCAAAGCTAAAAATAACAGAAAAGCTAAAAAGCGAAATACCTATTAGTCAATGCTTGTTTAAAATTCCTAAAAACATTGCTAACTTTAAATTTAACAATAGACTAGAAAAATATAAAATTGACAATAAAAAATATGTCTCTGGATATTGCTTTAAAGCTTCTTGTGATTACGTGAACTATGTTGGCGGGCATAGCCCTGAAGCAATTAAGAATCTTTTTTTATCTGAAAATGGCTTAAAAAAAGCAATTGCAGACATCGCTAAATTAGCTAGTTATGGATTGACATTTGATAGCATGATCGAAGCATATCATGGCACAATAAACTGTAGACCATGGTCTGCTATGGATTATATTGATTACAGAAAAAGGAGTAAAAATGATGCTAGATATCCAATTTCTATGAGTCTCTGGGTATCACAAAATAAAAAGTCAGATATTAGCTACTCAGGAATTAGAGATTTAGGAGATAGTACTTTTTTTAATTATTATCATTATAACTCTATATTTAACGAAGAAAAGCAACTTAGTCACTATCCTGAAAATATTAATGAAATAATCATATATGTTAGAACTTTATTAGATAACATTGTTGCTATTGTTATTCTTTATGCTCATGGAAAAAGACATACGCCAAATTATAATTTTAAAAATCCAAAAATAATATCAGAAGTACAAAAATTTATAGAAGAATGCTTTAATATCTTTTTACAAGAATACTATGAAACTAATACAGTCTCTGTGAAATCAATATTAAAAATAACCAATGAAAATTACAATCAATGGTTAAAACGTGCTAGTGAAGAAATAGTTTACTGGACAATGAAACAGCCTGAAATTGATTGTCACGAAAATTACCTAGATGATGATCATATAGCTAAAATAACAAAGGATTATGAATTTAGTTACGTAAAGGATGTTTTACAAACAGGCTTTCTCGATACAGAATTATATCCCGATCAAAAACACGGATTAAAAAAAGTTAATCTGCATCCAATTTTGATTTCTGAATTAAGTTTAGGTGCAACTCATGGACCTAATTTTCCTTTTAAGGCGCTAATAAACGGTTTTTCTCTTATACTTTCTGAAATATTGTTAGCAGATGATAATTAATCTAATTTATATTTGTACTAAATTAAAACTAGTAACTTAGTTTAAAAGCTAAAAATACTTGCTATCAGGTAGTAATTAAAAAACTGTTTCTGCAGTAATATCACCTTGTATGCTTAAATTTTGGATATCTTGTAGGTAACTTTGGTCTAATGTCTCTAAATTAAATTTACCAAAATAAAAAGTACTGGTATATATATAAATAACCATTTTAGAGTCAATATTTTTCAATATATCTTTTATAGTTAGTTTATCGAGGCATACCTCATGGTAATGATTGAATTTATCATTATTATGTGTTTGTACATTATATGGACAATATTTAAAGTCATCACTGCTAAAAGTATCTTTAGTTGGCATCTTGTTAATAAAATTATTATGCAATGCAATAATCTTTATTGGATTACTTGTTTTTTGTGTAAGTTTATCGTATTTTATATTAAAATTACAATGATGGCACAATATACTTGTATCACCTGGATACATACCAACTTTAGCTATGTCTTTATAAGATGAATCGTGCATCAATTTATTAAATTGATGCTCATAATTATTACGAATACTCTCAAAATTATCTAATGCAGATTTAAAACAATAATTTCTCCTACACTTAACCAAAGCAAGATAATTGTAATTTGTTTTTGCAGAATAAAGTAAACACTTATTGCGATATGAATTTTGTCCTTCTTTATAGGACTCCAGAACTACCACTTTTTTATTGTTAATATCTATTGTGTTTATATTAAGATCAAGGGAATCTAGGTAATGACTGCATTTGTTAATAGATGCACATTTTAACTCTCCATTTAGTATTGGCGTATAAAATTTACCATTATAATTTAATTCATAGGTAGATATTTTTTTTCTTCGTTTAAAATTATCTATAATATCTTTAGTATCATCGCTATAAGTTTCCATTGAGTTATCGGTATAATGTATTTGTTTTGTGGTTTTAATATGCGATGCATAATCATCGCTATAGCCAAAAGAAATCATAGCAACATCAGAAATTGGCAACATGTTATTTCCTTCTTTTTATTATTGTTTTAGTATTATTTTTTAATTCATTAAGTTTATGACAAAAAAATTGATTTTCTCAATAAATTGTGTATGGTACTAACTGTGTTACTCAAAGGTAAAATTTATAAATAAAAATTATCCTTTTATTGTTTATACCCACAATTCCTAAAAAAATAAATATAGCATAATTATGAAAAAAAAACTTGTAACTATTTTTATATGTATATTAATACAATTTATCTTTATAAAAAATACTTTTTGTCAAAAAACAAAACCAATAAATGATAGCTCATCTATAAGCTCGGAAAATTCAAATAAAAAAGCTTTTTTAAAAAGCTTTAATATTAATAAAATAGATAATATTGAGCGTGAATTTGCAGAGATTTATATTAATGGTATATTTATATCTCCGCCGACATCAATAAAAAAAATTAATAAATATTTAAATAAAATCAAAGATCAGCTGAATGCTAATGTTGACGGCACTGCTACTTTTAAATACGGAAACAATTTAGATATACAAATAAAATTACCTATTTTGGGGGCAGGTAAACATGGGCTAGTATTTGAAATTATTGATGAAACAGAAGAAATTAAAAAAATTTTTAAGCTTAATATTAAACAAGGAGTATTATCTTTAAAAGCCGGAATAAAAGAGCGTTATAATTATACTTTTTGGAATGATCAAGCAAAAAGTTATTCATTTGAAGTAGCGAGTATGTATGATGTTCACCCTTATGGTTTGTATATGATAAAAGAAAAAAATAACGGTGTTTCTTTAACTTCATACCTAATAAGTCAAAATATAATTTTTCAAAATGAAAAAAAGAAGAAAAAGGTTGACTTTAAAACATTAACTCAAGCAGAACTTGATGAATCACCTATCAAAGAAATTTCTCAAGCTGTTTTAGATTTATTAGATGTGATAAAAAATAATCGTAAAAACTGCACGTCAATATCACCTAATAATATTTTTTTAGAATTCAATACGCAAACTAACTCTATACAAAAGGTTGAACTTATAGATTATGGAATATCTACTCATAAAATATATAGCTATTTTTACATTACTAATTTTAATCAATATATTAAAATGTCTTCAAAAAGATTGACGTTTTATCTTAAAAACAACTATGTTTTGTAATAATTATCTGCTAGCCTCTTCTTTCATGAAGAGGCATCTGATTTTATTTGTATCTTATCAAGCTTAGGAGATTAAAACAGTTTAAATCATTACAAGCTTTTTGTTTGTTGTCAGCTTCTGTTTTTTGCTGAATATCATTTGTTCCCCACAATTGAACAGAAATTGAATCTAAATCAGTAGATAAACTTTCAACAACTTTTATTATATCTTGTTTAGATAGTTTTTTTATTTTCTTAGTAATATGATGTGTGGTTTTTATATTGCCGTCATAATTAATAATTTCTTCCCAAATAAGATTCGCATTTTGCTTTTCTTCCCTAATAGATTTAACAATACTGCGTTTATAGCTGTTAAACTCTTTATCTGAAAGCTTTTCTAGGTAATCTTTTTGTTTTTTTATAAATTCTTTTATTTTACCATTTATATACAGCGGATTAGCAACATCGGATTGCACAACAAAGCCAACCCAAGCTTGACGAGCTATGCTTGTCCAAGTGGCATATATTATATATCCTAGTTGTGCTTCAGTCCGTAGCTTTGAAAAAAAGTTCTCTTTTAGTAAATTTTTAGTTAGCATTGCAATTGCAGAAGACTGAATAAAGTCACCTGTTATTCTATAATGGTTGCTGCAACAAGAGTTGTTATTTGCTACCTTTTTACTAAATACAAAATTGCCATCCATTGATCTTCTAGTAAATACTACGCTCTCTGTTCTGTTATTATCATTTAGAAAACTATTTTTTATTTCTTTAGTAATGTGCTTAGCATCTTTTTTAGTATAGTTGCCATAAACTAAAACATCTAGATGAATATGATCAAAATAGCTATTTATAAATTGATACAAATCTTTAATATGCAGATCTTTGATTGCTGTAATTAGCTCTTCATCTAAGAAAAAGTTAGGGTTAACAATAGCTTTGAGCCAATAGTTGCTTATTGTATAAGGTTGATTAAACCTATTATTTTTTAGAGTATCTATTATATCTTCTTTTGCTGCATCAAATTTATTTTTTTTAATATATGGATTTTTTATATGCTGTACATATGCCTTTAGAAGTTTAGGTTGTTTATCTTGAAAACCTTCAAAAGTTAACTTTAATCCATGGGAGGTAGCAGAAATATTATTATAAATTCCAGCCTTTTCTGCAAGTGCTTGCAATTCCTCTATAGAAGAGCTAACAACTCTAGAATAAAGCATATTAAGGACTGCGTTTTTTGCAGATAATAATGGCTTCGTGTTTGATAATAATAAGTGTATACTGCCTTTAGGCACATTGGATGTGTGATCTGTCATATACCAAGACCTTATTCCCCTTTCATCTTCTATTAATCTAGTCCATTTAAATTTGTTTGTTGATTTTATAGATAAATCATCAGTAATAAAGTTATTTTTTACCGGCGGTTTAAAAAAATCATGGCTTTCAGGTTTTTCTATTCTAGCAATTAGACTTTTAGAGAGCGCAGTTTTTTTATATCTAGTATTATAATATGGCAATTTAGTATCGACAGGCAAGTTACTTCCAGTCACAAATATACGTAAGTTTTTCCAAGTAAAATTCTTTAAAACATCATCTAAGAAAGATTTATTTAAATCATCTAGTTTATAATGTATATCTAGCACATTTTCTAGCGGGTAGTATTTCATATTTGTAGATGCACTAATCACACTAGAGATATTTCTTTTAGCCTCAGAATAATTAAACTTTTGGTTGCCTATATGCTGCTCTTCTTTAACTATATAATCTTTATATTCAGTATTTTTAATATAATTAATGACATCAAAAAAATTAGCTGTTATCTGTTCTATTGCATTAACACCTTTATTAGTAAGATCTATATACACAGTACATGTAATATGATCGTTCTTAATTTTTGAAATATCTAAATTGCCAGTTAATACAAGCCCTTGATTTTTTAATGGTTTGAAAAAATTATCAACTAAAAAACTATTTATATAAGCAAAAACTGATGAATTGTATTGTTTTTTATCGAAAGGAAAATAAAACTCTAAAACAAGATTTTTTTCTTTTTTGATGGTTTCTATATTAACCATAACTCCTTGTTGGGCAGCATTTACATATAACTCTTTAGTAATTTCAGCTTTAGCTCCAGAGGCAATTCCTGAAAAATATTTTTTGACCCAGTATTTAAGTACTGATATTTTTTCAGGCGAATAAATAGCTAAAGTCATGTTATTACCCACATAATATTTAGTAAAAAAATCTGTTAAAACTCCATGTAGCTTACCATCTTTATTATCTAAAGTTTCTAGATTGCCACAAAAAAACCTATTTTCAGGATTGTTAGGGTTGGCTGTAGCAATAAAGTTCTCGTATATAATAAAGTTATCATTTTGGAGGTTCTTTTTATATTCGGAATTAACAGCATGTTTTTCTTTTTCTATATATTTAGGGTCAAGTTTAGGATTGATAAAAAAATCAGAAAACCTAGCTAATGCTTCTTGAAAAAAACTAGAATTTATACTTAAAAAATAATTGGTATCAAATGCAGATGTATATGCATTTCTATAACCGTTACCTTTAGCTATAAAAGCATTGTAACTATCATGATCGGGGTAATTTTTTGTACCTAAAAATAGCATATGCTCCAACAAATGTGCAGCCCCTAAGTGATTCGGTGGGTTTTTACCGCTACCAACTCCAATGTTCATAGAGATAGCAGATTTATCGGCAGTTGGATCGGAAATAAGCAAAACAGTCAAGCCATTATTTAATTTTAGTAGTTGATATTTATTTTTATCACTAATGCCTTTGTTAACTTTAGGCAGTTTGGTTTTATCAGTTGCAGAAAATTTGCCTTTTATATAATCAATAAATTCAAATTCATAAGCTTGGCATAAATTTGTTATAGCTATATTTAAAACTAAGAATAGCAAACAGGTTATTATTTTGTTAGGTTTAATTTGCATTAGGCGGATTCCAGTTGCGGTGATAAAACGTATAAGATATACGACTTCAGATAAAAGATGTATACATAGTTCAGCTGTGCATCTTATTATACAATAATACCTATAAAATATAGCTACAATCAAGATAATATATAAATATTATTAAAATAGTGTTATAATATTTCATTCAAAAGGTTGTGAGCCTGCATTTAGAGTTAACTTGGCTAGACAGGAAACATAATTTAATGTGTAAGGAATAAATATTATGAATGCAGTGGTTAGTTCAATAAGCATAATGCTTATATTGAGCTTTTTAAGAATAAATATAGTGTTATCCATGCTAATAGGTGCTTTAGCAGGTGCAGTGTTTAGTGGCTTAGATTTAACCGTAGCTCTTAATGCATTTTCTAATGGTTTAGGTTCAGGAGCTAATATAGCCCTTAGTTATGGAATGCTAGGTGCTTTTGCTTTATCTATTTCTGCATCTAGAATTCCAGATTATTTTATTATGCAATTTGTAGATAAACTAAAACATTCAAGCCAAACAAAAAAAATGAAATATATTTTGATTTTTTGTATGTTTTTACTTGCGGTGCTATCACAGAATGTATTTCCAATTCACATAGCTTTTATACCCATATTGGTTCCGCCATTACTGCCTTTACTAAACAAACTAAACATAGATAGAAGAATTATAGCTGTCGCTCTAACTACAGGATTAACTGCTACTTACTTGGTTATTCCTGTTGGCTTTGGCGATATTTATTTAACAAAAGTTTTACACCATAATTTAAGTGAAAATGGTTTATATATAGATTCATCTTTAATGTCAAAGGCCATGCTTATACCTGTATTAGGTATGATATTAGGTTTTTTATTTGCTGTTTATAAGTATAAAAATAGTAGAAGCTATATAACTAATAATACTGAAGAAGTAACAGCAGAGCAAAATAATAATTTGCTTGCACCTAAAGCGGTAGCACCAACAAAATTACAGATATTAACTATTTTAATTTCTATTATTTCAGCTTTGGCTGTACAATTAATAACAGGGTCGATGATAGTCTGTTCAGCTGTTGGCTGCACCCTTTTGTTATTAGGCGGAGTGACAGACGTAAAAAAATCAGATCATATATTTAATTCTGGCATGAAAAATATGGCTGTATGTGGATTTATTATGATAACAGCGGCAGGTTTTGCAGAAGTCCTTAGAGAAACTGGAGATATAGATCAATTAGTAGCTTGGATAACACAGATTACCTCAGGCAATAAAGCTATTGGTGCATTTATAATGTTACTTGTTGGCTTATTGATTACTATGGGTATCGGATCATCTTTTTCGACTGTTCCGATTATTGCATCATTATATGTGCCTTTAGCTGTTGCTTTAGGGTTTTCTCCGCTGGCTACTGCTTGTTTAGTTGGGGCGGCTGGAGCATTAGGAGATGCCGGTTCGCCTGCTTCAGAATCAACTATTGGGCCAACTATTGGTTTAAATACAGATGGCAAGCATGATCATATAAAAGATACCGTTATACCTACTTTTATATACTTAAATATTCCTATGATTATTTTTTCTTGGGTTGCGATAATGTTGTTATAAATGTTAATATCCTTAAATATCACCTAAGAACTAATTATCAAATATCAATTATACTCTATATATGCCTTCAAGTAGAAGGTGTATATAATTTTATTATTTAAATCTTTGTAATATCAGCATGAATAATAGTTTAACTAAAACAAGATCATTACTTTTGTTAATAGCATTTTTTTATAATGCTTATGTAATTTGCATAGCACCAGCACATGCAAACTCTGGGATATCTAGCCAAGAAAGCTTTTGGTATCAGCAGTCAGTTCCATTGCTTGGGAATAATAAAAAAGCTATAAATGATGCAATGCAGCAAGCTTTAAAGAATGTTTTTACAAAGATCACAGGAAAAGAAGATGTATGCTATCTTGCTTCTATAAAAAGTGCTATAAAATATCCAACCGATTATATAAAAAATCATTCTTTTACTAAAGGATATTATCTTAATGAAGAATCTCAATTCTTGTTAGTAAATTTTGATAAAGTTGCAATTCAAAATAAATTAAAAGAGTCAGGTGTAGATACAATTTGGGATGAATTTAGCCCATCTGTATTAGTTATTGTATGTTTAGTAGATAAAGACAAACAATATATTCTACAAAAAAATGATGATTTAGCTAAAGAAATAACTCAAGAAGCAAGTGCCTTAGGCGTGAAAACTATTTACCCTATAATGGATATGCATGATTTTCAAGATATTAATATTCATGATATTAAAGCTGTTATCACAGATAGTCTAAAGCCAACAATAAATAGGTATGGTAATCCGTTAGTATTAACAGGATTTATTGAAAAAAGTAGTTACGACACTTATCATGGAAGACTATCTTTTATTGATGAACAAGCAAAATACAGCTTAAGAATGCCTTTAAGAGAGTCAATATGCAGGGTAACAGAATCTATTTCGCAACTGTTAGTTTCTAATTTATTGCCACAATATTCTAAAAGTTTATCAGCAGAAAAATCTGTTTTTAATATTAAAATCACTAATATATCTGCGGGAAAAAATATCAAAGAAATTAAAAATTATTTTATATCATCTAAAATACTTGCAGATGCATACCTAGAAGAAATAAAAAATAATGAAGTTGTTTTTCGTGCATCTACAGATTCTTCTATAGCTTCATTAAAGTTATTATTTTCTCGAGATTATCAATTTAATGAAATGTTTAAATTTTCTTCAGAAAACACTACAGAAAACATAGAAGATAATTCAATTAATTTAATATTTATAAAAAATAATTAGTTAAGTAGAAGGTATACAATCTTACTTCAAAATAGTAATTTTAGTAAGATTATTAGTCTGGCGTGAACTTATTAATATTAGCAACTATAGCTGCTATCATGGCAGCATGAAGATCCGTCGTCTCCCATACTGAAACTGTTACTTAATGAATATGATGCATATCTAAAAAGTGAATTACTATTGCTACTAGATGACGACCGATTCTGAGCACTACGCTCATACTCATATTGCATTCTGTTTGACTCTCTTATAATGTTACTTATCTTTTTTAATTTTTCCGTGTTTGTTATCCTGAGTTCAGCATTTGGTTTACCAAAATGAAAATATATTTTACTACGCTCAACTAATACTTTGGTATTAGTTGGGTTTACATAATAGGATGCAACTTTACCATAATAATTATTTGCTAGTGAAATATTTGCAAATAAATAAAACGGATCACTATTATCTATTAGCCAAGTTGAGGAAAATTTTTTTATTGTGCTACTAAATAAACAAGAGGATAGATACTTTCCTTGAGAGCGCATTACCAATGCTGTGATTTGACTCCCCTGAGAGTTAATGCAAGCATCTTTAATAGTTATTCGTTTGTATTTTCCTTTGTATTTATCATAGTTGATTTCGCTTACAATTTTATCTGGATTTTCTGACGATAAATACCTTATTTGCAAGTTAGAGTTATTTATAAATACTAGTGTATTGCCATCTTTACTATAACAGTGTGGTAGACTAGGGCAGTTATTTAAGCGGTGTTTTATTTCCCATTTTTTATCTGCTTCACTTAAAACAATTAAAGATTCGTTTTCTAAATAGGCATAAATTATTCTGTTTGCTGCATCAAATTTCACATCAATTATTTTTTCTTTAATTTTTGGTATATCATGCGACTCGGTAATGAAGCTAGATTCAATATCTATTGTATTACATAAAAGTTCATTATTTTTTAAAAAAACCACCATTAAATCTTGGCTTGTTTCATTTATTGAGAAGTAGTTGGCCTCAGATGCTATTGATATACTTGACTGCTTTTGCCATGTGCTACTTTTAGGTTGATCTTCCGTTTCAATCAAACTAAATTGATAGAGCTTAGATTGCTGTTTTTTCTTTGCAAGACAGTATAATTTATCGCTACTACTATTAAATTGTAAAGCGTATATTTTTGTTGTGCTGAAAAAATCATGTTGAAAATGCTTTGGTTTTTTATCTGCAAAATAAACCTTACTGTTATCAACTATGGTAATTTTTGGAAATAATGATGTCTTGTTTATACATGCAGTATATTTTCCATTAGGACTAACCGTATTTGCAGTTGCAATTGTTTTACAATTAATAGGTATTGGTTTCATGTTAAGCATATTTTATTGCCCTCAAGATTAAGTATTATTTTTATAGAAAGCAATTAGAGCAAAAAGTTCAGAAATTATTTGTAGTTATGTAAAAATAATTAATTTAAGCGTTTTTTAATATTAGCTATAATAAATTTATTAACTAAATAATAAATATGTGCAATAACTACAAATATTGGAACTCTCAGGTAATCTATAGGTTTTCTGTATCTACTAATCAATAAAATTTTATAAATAGTAGTTGCTTGGGTATTAGTAAAAAGATAATCAACCGCCTTGGTAAAAAAATCAAACCTATATTGTTTATTTATCTTTTTTCTAAAGTAAAAAAAATGGGTTATTTGAGTGTAAATAAAAAAGCTATTAATCAATTTGTAGTTCTTGCAAGTATGTATAAGTTTTTTATCTATATAGTCAAAAATTTTAAATAAGCTATAAAGCTCTTTATCATTGAAAGATGTTATTTGCCCCTGACGTCCAAGTTGGTAATAATAGAGTTTGTCAGGTATACAGACTAAACTAGTTGATTTTATTATGGCGTCATAACTAAAGAGTATATCTTCGTAAAATTGAATGTTTTCATTAAATTTTATATTATTAGTGATTAAAAAGTTACTTGTATACAGGCATTTACACGAAAAACATCCTTTAGTTAACAAGTCTATAATATTGTTTTTTTCTGATTTAATAGTATTAAATTTACTTCTTTTATTGATTATTCTCCCTGTAATTACATGTACTTGGGTATAATCACATTCAGCTATATCAGCGTTATTATTGATTAATGCTTGATACAACTTAGCAAACATAGTTGTATCAACATAATCATCACTATCTACAAAGCCTATACATTCTCCTTTAGCAACTGCTAATCCAGAATTACGGGCTGCTGGTAATCCTAAATTTGTTTGATGGTGAATTACTTTAATTGTTTTAGGGTATTGTGATTGCCATTCATTTAACCTAGCCCCAGTACCATCTGTTGAAGCGTCGTTTATGGTGATGATTTCAATTGCTGTTAATGTTTGTTGTACCAAAGTTTCTAGACATTTATCTATATAAGCTAATACGTTATAGCAAGGAACTATAGCACTTACTTGATATTCATAACTTTTGCTATTGTTTTGTGCTTTAGTAATCATATTACATTAATACTCTATTGCAATTAAATTTATTAGCTATTAATAAAATTAGCAAAACTATTTTTTCTTAAATGTAAAAATATTATTATTTTAGGTATTTAGTCATATATTGGATTATATCTAAAATATTTTTTTCTTTATGGTTAATATTATTTAACATGTTTCTGTTATATTTATTAAATAGTTTATACTTTCCAGAAGGAAACAATTTAATCGCTTGGTAATTATCATCAACAAAACCAAAAGTAATAACGCTATTAAATATACTTCCCCAGCGTGTAGTAGCAGCAATGGAGTAGTTATTAGTTTTATTGTTTTTTAATAAATCATTACCTATAGTATAATCAATGCTATCATTACTAACTCCTAAAAAATTAGTCATTATTGTCGGTATTACATCATAATGCGTAGTTCGTTTGCCTATTATTGAGTTGCTATTAAATTTAGGTCCAGTAATAGCAAATGGAACTTTTAATTGGTATTCGGTAAAATTAGTAGAATGCCCCCATTGATTTT
Organism: Candidatus Gorgonimonas leptogorgiae; assembly: GCA_929200515.1. Taxonomy (GTDB): domain Bacteria; phylum Pseudomonadota; class Gammaproteobacteria; order Pseudomonadales; family Endozoicomonadaceae; genus CAKMZJ01. Next base: position 13,345 of record CAKNAD010000052.1, read on the forward strand.
GTAAGTTATCGTTAAGTTCATGGCCATGATCGCTAGTAATAATAATTAG
>CAKNAD010000053.1:0-3517 GCA_929200515.1 Candidatus Gorgonimonas leptogorgiae
GAAAAATCTAAACTAGTCGCTTAATTTTATGCACTTATAGGTTTAATCTGCCAAATTAAAGGCTTTTTTAGAGACTATAAACCAATTTTTGGATTTAATCTTTCAAATAATTATTTATCGTTTTCTCAGCAAGTATGTTGCCATCCTTTATTATCTTTTAATAAGGGATATTCCTTTAATGGATTATTTTCATCAACAAATAAAACAACAGTATTTGATATTAATGATCAGCAACAAAATAAAATCATCTATTTTAAAAAACATAACTTGATTATTAAAAACATTAGTTTAAGCCCTGATAATAATAGTTTTATTGCTTTATATACTAGTAACAATGAAGAAAATATAAAATATGATGATGAATTATATTTAGTTACACATGCAGTTTCAGATTCAGTACAATCATTAAAAAAGGAAGAATTTAATCATGAAATTAAAATTAATTGCCCTTTAAAAGAAATATATTCTATCCACTACGACGGAGATCAATTATATATTGTAGGTAAAGAAAATAATAGAATAAGTTTACAATCTACTTATCTTGATAAAATTAATATAGAAAAAAATGTACAATGGAAAGAAATAACTAGCTTAGATGATAAACAAATTTGTAATGCTAATTTTAGTAATGATGGTTCTTTATTATTTCTTGTTTCAAAATATAATGGGCTATCTATATTTTCTAAATCTACCAACTGGTCAGAAATAAAAACAATCACTAGCTTAAAAAGTTTTCCTGTAGATATAAATTCTTCTTCTGAACTTATGATCTTTATTGTTCGTGATAAGTTAGAAATTAAAAGTTTAACATCTGAAAAAAATCCTTTAATTAAAGATACAGATACAAGATTTAGTACCGCTTGCTTTATTCCTGGTACTAAAGATTTATTAGCATTCACTTTAGATAACAAAATATTATTTTTAAAGCATTCAGTAGATAATGAAGATTGCTATAATATTACAAGTGAAAAAAAGATAAAGTGTACTGTAGAGAAAGCATATTTCGATCAACAAGATGCTAATAAATTAATAGTCCTAACTAATAGCATAGACTATACTACGCGTGAGACTACAACTAGTATTTTATCTTGCTTAGTTGGCTATCCTGCTTTATTAAGTTGTCTAACTGCAATAGTATATTTTGCACAAGATACATCTTGCTTTCAAATAAATAGTTTAGCTATAGCAGCTGAAAAGTTAAGTTTTGTTGCAAAACTCACCTCTAGCTTTTGCCCTAGTTGGTCTGTACTCATATGTATAGGAGCATATACAAAGGCTTGTGTGGATAAAAATTCAATTGAAGGAAAACTTATCGATATTAATTATATCGAATGATATTACAAAAATAAATTTAAGTTATCTCTGTTTAAATGCAAAGTATATCTTTAACTAAAAAATATAATCGCATACATATAATAGCTGTATGCATTTTTAAGGTTAGACCTTATATTTTTAATTAGTTTACAGCAACTAATATTGAACTTTGTGACTGCTCTATAGTGACTTGTATGCTTGAATTCAGATAATTTAATTGCTGAATTTAGTTGAATTATTGGTATCTTACATGCTAGTTAATAAAAGAAGTGCATAGATATTTTATAAAGTATAAAAAATAAAATATCTATAGAAGGTTTAAAGTTTCATTAAATTTTTTGGATGGAGGTCACTTCATACAATGCGCTTACAGGAGTTTTTCCTTCTTCCTTCATAAAAATATCTAACCTTGTAGCTAAATCTTTTTTCTCAAATTCTGCCATAAATTCTGCATTTTTATCGGTGTTTTTAGTGCGATAGAATTGATTTAAAGTACCCTGAAAAGCATCATCATGAACGATAATATCTTTAAAATCATCTAAAATACTAAATGAAATATAATGACCGTAATATGCTCCCTCCGTACTACCTGAAAATAAAATAACATTTTTAGCTACTGCTGTTACTGAAAACTTCTTATTGGTTTTAGCATCATGGATAATAGTGGTTATTTCAGGAAATTTATCATTAAACGTAGTGTCAGCTGATACATCAATAATAAAATTTTTCAACTCATGTATGTTATCAGATTGTAAAAATGTTAGCCTTTCTCTTTGTACTTCCACTTCTGTAGTCTTGCATAACTGCGGGTTTAGTTGTTGACTTTGTTCTATGCTATCAGATATGTGTTGTAATTTGTTAGAGTCATTAGTATCTGTAACTTGTTTTTTTATATAATTATTTATAGTGGTTAAATCAAACTTAATGTTATTGGTTGTTATTGCATTTTTTTCTTCTTGTAAAGTTCGATGATACAGATTCAGAGGGCATGCGGTTGTACTTCTATCGATACCAATACTAGTAGTTACTATATCTTCTTCTATTTCTAAAGGAGTATTCAATGTGCTAAATGCAGTTTTTAAACTCTTAGCATCTATTGTCAATGTTTCTTCAGTTATTAGGTTTAAGCTGTTAGTTGTATTTTTAAAATCTAAAAGCTGAAAAATATGATTTATAAATTCAACTACACCATATTGATCTATTGCATTTATATCTACCCTATAATTTTCATCAATAGCGCCACGAAATATATTAAAAATATTAATAGCTGCTGAGTAAAAATCTTCATGATCTTTAAAAAACGCATGGTTTGTTGTCGATATTTTTTTAGTAAATACAGCTAAATTAGTTAAAAAGTCTTGTAGTTCATCAATAACTAACTGATTATCTTTGCTTGTTAAAGCTTTGTTTAAATTTATAAATGAATTGTAGGTATAATGGGCATATTTTGATAAAGGTTTGCTAATTGAACTAATTTTATTGGTATATTCTATTAGTTTAGCATCTAAGTCATTAGATATAATATGATGTAAAAGTGTAATGCTTGAATTAAACCAACAGCTACTACTAAAGTTATTTAATGGTACAATACTAATTTTGTCTGATAAATTTTTAGGAACATTTTTGTTAATTCGTTGAAGCGCTGGATTCTCAATATTGGCTTGTTCTAATTTTTGTTGTATAGATTGTATATGTTGATTATTTTTATGATCTATAGCAGTTACATTAAAGTAACCAGATAGTAAATCTTTATATTCTGCAATAGATGTAGTTTTAAGTTGTTCGATATTTATAGCTTTATTCTGTTGCTGAATTATATCCTGAAGATATCTTTCTTCTTCATAGCTAAGTAAAATTTTTCTATCAGATATATAAACCTCTAACTCGGTATTTGCGTTATTGTTACTAGCTGCTTGGCTTTCAATAATGCTCTGTGCTGTTGCTATTGTTTGTGAAAGACTTGCCAACCTATCTTCTACATCTTGTGTCTCCTGTGATTTTAATAGTCCATTAACACCTATTGATGACATTTCAGGATTATCTAGATTAACGTATTGAGAAGCTGGATTTTCAATATTAACTTGATTTAATTTTTTCTGTATAGATTGTATATGTTGATTATGTCTTTTGTCTATCAAAGCTACAGCAAAACAATCACCAAGTAATTCTATGTATCGTTTAATATCTGTAGTTTTAAGTTGTT
>CAKNAD010000053.1:3527-13371 GCA_929200515.1 Candidatus Gorgonimonas leptogorgiae
TTGTTCAATATTTATAATGTCATCTTGTTGATTAATTATATCTTGAAGATATTTTTCTTCTTCATAGCTAAGTAAAATTTTTCTATTAGAGATATAAACTTCTAACTCGGTATTCATATTGGCATTGCTAACTGCTTGACTTTCAGTTATGTTCAATGTTTCTGGTCTTCTTTGTAAAAGTCTCTTAATCTTGTCTTTTAATGTATTTTTATCATCTTCAGATAACATTATATTATTTTTATCTTTGTTTATTAAAGATTTAATAAAATTAATACAATCTGTGAAAATTTGTTTTATTGCTATAAAAAATCTAAGAAAAATATTTTTTTGTTTGGGATTTACTTGATAAAATGTTGATAATGTTTGCAGCTTTTCAATAGCTTTATTGCTCATATCATGCAATGAGCTTATATTTATATGATCTGTATCAATATTAATTATATCTTCCCATAAAGTGGATAAAGTTTCTGCAATTTTGGTACTTGGGTCGTATTTATTCTTTATAGCATCTATAGAATCAAAATAGCGTCCTATGTCCACCAGAGTTTTTGTTTTACCCCCTTTGTTTTTTAAGTTATTGCATAATTCTATAAGTTTATTTATATCATCATTAATTTCCTGTTTAGCCTCAAGGGTATTATCTTGTAGAGGAACTATTGTAATATCTCTTTTGCATATGGGGTCTGCTATAGTTTCAGTGCCATAAATTTTTACTGATGATACACTAGGTACCGTAGCACTATTACCATCTTGCTTTTGTTGCAGATTTCTATTTTCATAGCTTAGTACGCTATTATTTACATTAGATGCATTAGATACAGGTTTGTTATCCATGATAAACCTCTAGATTAAATACACTTAGACTTTTATATAATATGCTTTTTTCTCTATAGATTATATTCAATTAATAAATTCCATGTCTTATTCAGAAAATATAACTAATGTATAAGATTTGTTACTAATTATCCATTTAAACTTAATAATTAGTTTTAATATAGCTCATCATATATACTGTGTATTATACCATATATATGCTATAATAGCAATCCTTTAATATATCTGAGTAAAATCATCTAAGTAATTATACTTACTAAAACATAGATGCCTTTTAAATAAGGTATCTTCAAGTAAAGCTATATCAATGTTAACCTCTATTTTACGTATAGATTATTTTCCTCTTTGAGCAATAAGCGGATATTATCTATTTGCTCTAGATTACTAAGATCAACATCACGCATCTCTTTAGCTATTTTCTTGCATTTATCAGGGCAATATTTTTCTATAAAATTATATACATTATCTTGTTTTATGAACTGCATAAAGTTATTTCTAATTGCTTCAGGATTTTTTATTTGTGATTGGTTGGCAATTCTTTAAGAGCTTTTTCATGTTGCAAGATTGAATCTAATTTTATAGTCATAAAAACATCTATATAATTTACTGTAGAAGATAAATCTGATTCTTTACCATTAAACCTATCGTCGCTTCCAGTTGAGTATTTTTTTATGTCACCACCAACGTTTTTAATAAATTCTGCTATTTCTTGGTTAGATTTTCTATATGACTCATAAGGGAGATCTGCATCAGTATAATGATAGGCTCCTAGCAATTTATTTCCATCACCTAGTAACCCCCGAAGACTGTTAGAACATTCCTGCACTACTGTATAAATAAACTCTTTTGTTGTTGCTATAATTGAAGATCTATTTTGAATGGGTGTATAGTTCTGTTGAAATTGAAGATCTATATTATTCTGTTGAAAGTTTTTTGCTATTGCATCAATTTTAGTCTGTTGATTAATAGCTAAGTTTTTTTGTGGCTCTTGGATAGATACCTTTAAACCATTATTTAACTTATGGTTATTAGTATTTTCAGGGCTAGATTAGCGTTTTATAGGTCGATTGCTTGTTATTGAACCTGTCACTTGCTTGCTATGGGTTGTTTCCACAATAACTCTCCATGTTATATCTTTAATAAAGTTTAAATACAGTGCTTATACATAGTTTAAAAATAGATTTAATATTAAATAAAGTTTTGCTATAATGGCAGTTATATTTATAAGCATTTTTATAACTTTGTTACATAATAAATAAAGTCTTAGTAAGTGTTATCAAAGCATGTTTTATTTTAATTTTTTGGTGTTTTTTACCTATTCTTAGCAAAAATATACCAATAAAAGCCTTATTTAATAACGCTGATTTTTATTATTACATCTTTTTTCTCAACACTAAAAAAATGCATCTTCAAGTATAATGCTTATATTTTATAATATTAAGCAGATTAAATAATAGCATACACAATATATTATTGTATATGTATTGTAAAATAATACATTATATTATTAACATCTAATTTAAAATGAAAATGAATAATCATAGCAACCATCATAGGCAAATATTTAATTATTCTGCTGGGCCGTCATTATTACCAGATACGGTATTAGAACAAATAGAACAAGATTTATGGAATTGGAATGGAACTAAATCTTCAATAATGGAAATAGGCCATAGAACAAATTTATTTATTGATATATTAAATGAAACTAAAGATATTTTACGAAAAATCATGGGTATTCCTAATAACTACCATATCCTATTTTTGCATGGAGGAGCTAGAGGACAATTTGCAGCTGTCCCGTTAAATCTCTTAAATAATAAACAAGCTGATTATATAAATTCAGGGTATTGGTCTAAATTAGCAATTGATGAAGCTAAAAAATACGGCAAGATAAACATAGCCTGCAGTGGAGAAAAATATAACTTTAATAAACTAGATGAACAAAATAAATGGAATTTAAACCCTAATGCGTCTTATGTACATATAACTTATAATGAGACTATAAAGGGAGTAGAGTATCCTTTTATTCCTGATACCGGAGATGTTCCCCTAGTAGTAGACACTACATCTAACATCTTATCAAAAGAAATAGATGTAACAAAATTTGGTATCATTTATGCTGGAGCACAAAAAAACTTAGGTATAGCTGGTGTTACTATAGTAATTATTAGAGATGATTTATTAAAAAAAGCTAATAACTATTGCCCCTCTATATTAGACTACAGCCATCAAGCGAAGGTAAATTCTTTTGGAAACACCCCTTCTACTTTTCCTATTTATGTCTCTAATCTAGTTGCTAAATGGGTAGATAGCGTTGGCGGGGTAGCTAAAATACAGGAAAACAATCAAGTTAAAGCAAAAAAAGTTTATGACTGTATTGATAGCTCTGAATTTTATATTAATCATGTAGATAAAGCATGGCGTTCAATGGTAAACGTTCACTTTTATATACAGGACAGTAAATTAGAAAGCATTTTTTTAGAAGAAGCATATAAAGCAAATTTATATTACCTTAAAGGACATTCGTCGTCAAAAGGAATAAGAGCAAATATGTACAATGCTGCTCCGCTTGAGTATGCGACTAAACTAGTTGAGTTTATGAAGTATTTTGAAAATAAATACGGCTAATTTTTGTTAATCATTTACATTTTATTTAAGTATGATACTTTTTATTAGGTAGTATTACTGAAAATCGTATCATAAGCAGTTGTAAGTATTCTAGTATTATCTTTTATAATAACCATTAAAAAAAATTAATCTACAGTAAGCCTGCAATAAAATTATTTAACCACGGATACTTCACTGCATTTCATAACACTAATTATTATAATATAAAGGTGAAGTTATGTTAAAAAAAATATTTTTATTATTCGTGCTATCTTCAATTAATTGTTTTGCTAATAAACCTATAACTTGCTCTGATATTAGCCAAAAACTAAACCCACAAATTGTATTGATGATAAAAAGCATATGTAATTCTAACTATTTTAATAATAATATAAGATTTATAACTAATACTACTGATGTTAATGTAGATAGTTGGATTAAAAAAGCTTTTTTTATAATTATCAATGAAAAATCTAATATTGCACTTTCGCCGTATAATAATATATTTAAACAAATAGCAATACAGCCTACTGCCTCTACTGTTGACTACCATAATTTTATTAAATTATCAGAATCACAAAAATTGCCAAACTATAACTGGTTACAACAAGTTAATAATATATCATCTTTAATATCTGTTGATGTTAATGCTATTAACAAGATGTTTAACAATACATTAGATTATAATTTACCCCAAGATATCGCATCAGCTATAACTAAGAATACAAATAATAATAATCCTGTAATTACAAGTAAAAATTCTACATCTGGAGTTACTACATGTAATTATATTGATCCAAAACTAGATTTATGGGATAGAATATTAATAGAAAACATGTGTCATTCTACTTATATTAATAATAACACAAGATTTATAACTAATACTACTAATGTTGTTGTTGATGAATGGCTCGCAAAAGGTTTTTTTGTTATTTTTAATAAAAAACCTGATCTTTTAATTTCGCCATATAATAATATATTTAAGCAAATAGCGATACTACCTAGTGGTAATCCTTATGACTATCATAAATTATTTAATTTATCCGTTGCACAAAACAAACTACCATATAAGTGGTTACAAGAAGTAGATAATACTTCTTCATTAATTGCAACACCTTCATTTGCTGTATTGGATATGTTTAGTGGATTCCAGCCTTATACCATTACTCCATTTACTATAAATCCATTTATAACAAACATAGATACAGATACATCTAAAACTAAATATATTATAATGGGATCATTAATAGGTTGTGCTACTATTATTTTTATTGCTGGACTGATATATACTAAGATTTACAAGAAAAGACAGCGAAGATCATATTCGCCTATATAATTAATATATATACACATAGCAGTTGGAAAAACACGAAATGATAAATACGTTTAAATAAAAAAATTATACGATACACTGCTATAGCCGTGCATCGTATAATAAATAGATTATCTATTACCCCTGTTATTTTGTCTTTGGTTGGTGCTTGCTTCAGATTGCCTTTGTTGAGTTCTCTTACTTGAAGCAGAATAACTTTGTGGTCTTGCTTGTGTTTGTCTTTGTGATTGAGTTTGTCTTTGTGTTTGTCTTTGATTTCTATCTGTCATTTTATTAACTCCACATATAGTATATAAAAACACATTTTCTTCTTTATTAATATTGTTATCTAGAAAATGTAAAGCATATCTCGACCTAACAATAACAACCTTTAAGTTTTTTTATAATATTAAAGAAAATACTGTATATTATAATACGGAATAGTTTTTCAGATATTATTCTTTTTAGTAGCCACTGAAGGGGGGAGGGCAAGGCTTCTAAGCTTTTTATCCTGACAGTGTTCACAAATCCATGTCATATGTTAAAATATAATTATAAATATATTTCATAAGTTAGCGTATAATAGTTTCGATTATTATGAATAATAGCTAGGATTTCAGGTGGAATACCTTCAACATCATGTTCTTGATCTGGCAATGGTTGCAAGTTGGTATCGTATTCTACCTGTTTATTTTGTATCTTGCCACTTAATTTCCTTGCTCTTTTTAGTATATCTTCATATTCATCATATTCATATCCATCATCTTCGTATTCATATTCATTATTAACAGACTTGTTATTATTGATAAATTCATTGTCGATATCTTCTGTGTTATCATGGGAATCGCTGGCAATTACGTCATACGCTACCTTTATATTACCATTTGGTATTCCTATAATTAATTCTTGCTTATCTAAAACATGCAATAACAAACTGTCTTTACTTTGTATATCCTTTAATAATGCTGGTGATTTAAGAGCTTCTGCTAATCTAGACATTTCAGTATGAGAATCGTAACCTCTGGATTCAAAACTAGTATCTATAAACTTTTTCAGTTCTTGGTTTACCTGTATAATAGCTGTTTTTAATTCCACCTTATTTAATGACCTTAAATAGTCTACATCAGGAGGTATTATATTATGACTATTTCCCCTTTTATCTAGCAATATAATATTAGCTTTTATATCGTTAGTTTTACTTCTAAGAAATTCTATTGCTGTATCCTGATTAATAGCACCTATTGTAGAATAATTATCAATAAAATCACTAAAATATCTTACAATGCTCTGTAAATTATTATAAATTGTTAATTTGTTATTAGCCTGGATATAATCCATTGGTGTTTCTATGATATCTATATTATTCGTTATATCAAACTCAAAATGATTTTTTTCTGATGTGTCTATTGTCCTCATACAATTTGATGTATCACTCACCTCTATTTTTCTGTTAAATATTTTTATATGTAAAAAATTTTCTATAAAATTTAATATTTTTTGTATAAATGATACTTTACTGCCGTCAGTGTCAGTTGCGATAGTTATTTTACTAGGATTACTTTGTGGAGGTTGTTTCGAGTGAACTTGTTCATGGCCTGCATTATAATTTTTAGAGTTTGACGCCTTACTTCTGTTATCTCCGTCTATCATATCTATCTCCTATAACCTTATATATAATATGACAACAATCCATCACTTTAAGTATAGCAAACTCCAAAATAACGACATATTATATTCAGCAGCTATTTATTAACTTGTGATAAATACAGAGGTTTTTGCGGTATAACCAGAATTTATTCATTACATCCTTGTATTATGCAACTATAAAGGGTATAAACTAGTCTATTTTACTTGAAAATTATATTTCAAAGAATTATTCTTACTTTTATAATTTATCTACAAACTATACACCTTCTACTTGAAGATACATTTTTAATATACTTTTATAGCATAACCACACAATTACTTATTTTATGAGCAAAATTAGTTTGTCTAATACAAAACTGTCACCAATGATGGCACAATACTTGCAGATAAAAAGCAATTATTCACAACAATTACTTTTTTACCGCATGGGAGATTTTTATGAATTATTTTACGATGATGCCAAACAAGCTGCTGAATTATTAGATATCACCTTAACTCAGCGTGGTAAATCACAAGATGAGCCTATCCCCATGGCTGGTGTTCCTTATCATAGCGCTGAAAACTATATAGCTAAATTAATAAAAAAAGGTTATTCCGTTGCTATAGCTGAGCAATTTGGCGATCCTCTAACTACTAAAGGACCTTTAGAACGCAAAGTAGTTAGAGTATTAACACCAGGAACAGTATCAGATGAAACCTTATTGGAGCAAACAGCAGATAACCTATTACTAGCTATTAGCTTTAAAGGTTCTAATTATGGTATATCTTGGTTAGATATAACTAGCGGTCGTTTTAATATTCTCGAAGTTGATAACCAACAACAGCTGGTGTCTGAATTTTCTAGACTCGCTCCAGTAGAAACCCTAATTAGCGAGAACTTAGAGTTACCAGATGAAATCTTAGAAAAAACTAGCATTCAACGGTTACCGAGCTGGTATTTTGATTACCATAACTCTTTAGAGCAATTAACAACACAATTTAAAACTACTAACTTAGATTGTTTTGGATGCAGCCAATATGTATTAGGAATTGAAGCAGCTGGTTGTTTACTAGCTTATACCTTAGAAACACAAAAAACATCTTTGCCACATATTAATAAAATCACCTATGAAAATCGCAATGAAACCGTGCTAATAGATGCAGCAACTAGAAAAAACCTAGAAATAACAGTTAACTTGCAGGGTGGGAATAACCATACATTACTATCAATAATCGATAAAACCGCAACAGCTATGGGTAGCAGGTTATTGCAACGTTGGTTACATAGACCGCTACAAAATTTAACCAAATTACAACATCGACAACAAGCCATTAAATCATTGCAACAAAACTGGCATTTTGAAAATATTCAACCTATTTTAAAACAAATAGGAGATATCGAACGTATTATTGCTAGAATAGCCTTAAAGTCAGCGAGACCACGAGATTTAGCTAAGTTACGTGATTCCGTAGCTAATATCCCGCAGTTAAAACAATGCTTACTTCAAGTTGATTATCAAACACTTAATAATATTACAGCAAATATTGCAGATCACACTGAAATATTTAATCTATTAACAGCTACAATAATCGATAATCCGCCTGTAGTTATTCGTGATGGCGGGGTAATAGCTAATGGCTTCGATAAAGAATTAGACGAACTAAGAAACATTAGCGATAACGCTAGTGATTATTTAATCCAGTTAGAGCAACAAGAAGCAAGAAATACTAAACTATCAACTCTTAAAGTAGGCTATAGCAGAGTACATGGCTATTTTATTGAACTTAGCAGACGTGAAGCGGAACAAGCTCCAGAACACTACATACGCCGACAAACACTAAAAAATACCGAAAGATTTATCACTCCAGAATTAAAATCATTTGAAGATAAATCACTTTCAGCTAAATCAAGAGCACTCAGTAGAGAAAAAGAACTTTATGAACAATTATTAACAGATTTACAACAGCATGTGCAGCAGTTGCAAAAAACAGCAGAAACTATTGCTACTATAGATGTTTTAACTAATTTAGCAGAGCGGGCTATAACTTTAAATTGGTGTTGCCCAGAACTAACAACCGATGCTGTTATTAGCATTAAAAAAAGTCGGCATCCTGTTGTTGAACAAGTTATTGATACACAGTTTATCACTAATGATGCTACGCTTAATACCAATAGACGCATGTTATTAATTACCGGTCCTAATATGGGAGGTAAATCTACTTATATGCGTCAATTAGCACTGATCGTGTTGCTAGCACAAATAGGTAGTTGCGTACCGGCTGAATCTGCTAAAATTGCTTGCACCGATCAAATTTTTACCAGAATAGGTTCTTCAGACGATTTAGCAGGTGGCAGGTCAACATTTATGGTAGAAATGATTGAAGCAGCAAATATTTTGCATAATGCTACTAGTAGAAGCCTAGTATTGATGGATGAAATCGGCAGAGGCACTAGCACCTTTGATGGCATGTCGTTAGCTTGGGCATGTGCTTATCATCTTGTTAACTCTATTAATTGTTTTACTTTATTTGCTACACATTATTTTGAATTAACACAATTATCGGCACAACTTCCACAAGTTGCTAATATCCATTTAGATGCAACTGAACATAAAAATAAATTAGTATTTTTACATGCTGTACAAGAAGGAGCTGCCAATAAAAGTTATGGTATTAAAGTTGCAGAATTAGCTGGGGTTCCTTCTGAAGTTATTCAATTAGCTAATGATATGCTGATACAATTAGAAGCTAAAACTACTACGGAAAAAACTCAAGTAGTTCTGACTCAACCTGAAAATAATGTAGCTAATTTAACAAACGACCCACACCCTTTAGTTACTACTTTAAACAAACTTAATCTAGATAACCTAACGCCTATGCAGTCTTTAGAATTGTTATCTCAATTAAAAAACAAATACGCTACTAGTAACCAGAAGCTAAATCAATTAGAATTTAGCAATAATGTTAATTAATTAAAATTATCAAGGGAATTTGGAGATTTTTTTATGGCATTTGTCATTGGTAAAAACTGTATTAAATGTAAATATACCGATTGCGTAGAAGTTTGTCCGGTTGATTGCTTTTATGAGGGTAATAATTTTTTAGTAATTAACCCTCTTGAATGCATTGATTGTGCTTTGTGTGAAACTGAATGCCCTGCAAATGCAATCTTTCCTGAAGATGAAGTACCAGAAGATCAACTAGAATTTATTGAATTGAATGCAAAATTAGCTGAAAAATGGGCTAATAATAATATTACTGAAAAAAAAGACCCGTTACCAGATGCAGATAAATGGAATGGTGTTGCTGAAAAAATTAAATTTTTAGAAGAGTAGGTGCAGTATCTTCTACTAAACCTCGCTACTTGGTGAGGTTATTACCTCTACAGCCTCTAAGCTTGTATCTTGTCAGCAATTCCCTCTTAACAATAAAACCCTATAAAAATAGGTTTTTATATAATAA
>CAKNAD010000054.1 GCA_929200515.1 Candidatus Gorgonimonas leptogorgiae
AGTTTAGATATTTAAATAATCATCTAAACGATCTTCAAGATGGATTGCTAATTGTGACAATTCAATGCCATAACCATCGTTGTTTACTTTTTTTCCTATAAAAATATACATTTCATCACATTCCACCTTAATTAAATAAACAATTATGTGACCATTGTTTTGTTTATTTTCATAAAGATATTTAAGATTAATTTCGTTTATATGCTGATCCATCGTTTATTAAAATAACCATGGTATATCGTATAATTTTATAGTAATTTTTTTGCTATAGTATTCATTTTTAGCATATTCTTTTATTAAGCGTTTTAATTTATTATGAAATTATTTATCTTCAGTATATAAATATTCGTTAATTCTGGTATTAAATAAAATCGTAAAGTTAGTTAATGCTAATAAAGGAAAAGTACCATTATAAATACCAAGATGATTATGTATTTTTCCTGTTCTTGTTTTTTGAGTAAAACTTTTTGGATAGGTTATACGATCTGAAACTCTAGTATCGTCAAATAATTCAGATGGTAGCTGTTTGCTATTAACATGAACAGAAAAACAATCTTGGATATCTGTTTCATCTTGTGTTATAGGTTGGTCAGCGGTCCAATATAATAGCTCAGTTGTTGTTCTCGTTAACCAATGTTGATAGTCTTTATCTTCTAGTTGCATAAAGCTTTGTAGGTTTACACTGTTATCTTGTAATATTCCAGTTAAAAACTCAGTAAAAATATTTTCAATAAATTTAGATATATGGTTACAGTAGTTCTCGTTTTTATAATGATAATCAGCTGATTTTTTGTGTAATCTGGCATGTAACAATATTATAGCGATTAAACATTCACAAATGATATTCGCTGTATATATATTTTGTTGTATGCTTTCAAATAGATGGGACTCGCTATCCCTTCTATTAGCAACAGTTTCTATTTCTCCGTAAAGCTCATAATCTGCTAGATCACGTAATCCACTATAGCCGTAATCTGGACGTTCTGTTGCTGTAGAGTCCCAATTTTCTAGTTTGCCAGTCATGCTAAAAACATTTTGATTTAAAGTAAAATATCCATCAGCAGTACCTCTGGTAGTTGTAACAGGTAAGCCTCTTAAAATCATATTTAAAACACTCCAGCTTCGATAATCCGTTTCATAATGAAAAAATGGTATAGTTGTATTGTGTAATATTCCATTAGATACAAATATTCCAAGATCATGAGCAGCAGCTAATAATCCTTTTTCTGGTTTTATAAATGGATTATCTGGATTTTGTATATCTAGTTTGTGAGCATATTGCAAATAATCTATAGAACCTACAAAAACTAATACATCTACACATTCAATATCATCTTCATCAAAAAATATATCTAATGTATCTTCACAGGTATGAACGCATTGAGGTAATATATTTATTGGTATTCTTACCATTTTACGTAATATAGGAATATTACTTTTTAAATTGTTTTTAAGTTGTTTTCCAGCATTATTTGTATCTAAAAATTGTAAAAAATGTCCTTCTTTTATAAAATCATCTAATGGTTCATATGGTTTTCTAAATTTGTAAAACATAGCCTCATTTTCATTTGTATCTACTTGTATTGTTCTTCCACCAGTAACTTTTGCATTAGTAAATATATTTTTAGTTGTATCTAATGGTAATGTTTTTATTGTTTTTTTTAGCTGGTGTTCTTTTAATTCAGTAATTAAACTAGACGATATTAATTTATTATAACCATTAAATTTATATAATGAAGATAAAAACCTAGCAGCAAAATTTGCTGGTATTTGGTTTTGCAAAGGATTAGTTCTAGCATATAATTCTGTTATATCTGGTTGTGGGTAACCAATATTACCTTGGGTTATATCTTTAAATATTTTATCTTTAAGGTTTTGAGGTATGTTAGGTGATTTTAACAGCTTAATAAATACTCTAGAACATCTAGCACTACATTTCAAAGTATGAACATAAATTTTTTGTTGCATATTAGCGTTAAATAATTTATGAGAATATAAAAATTCAGTAAACTTAATATCAAATCTAGAATCATCTTGAACATATTCATCTATTAGCTCTGTTAATATATTCTCTGTAATCATAGATTCAGGCATTTGCTTTATATATGATCTATTAACATTAATACAAAGATAAATCCACTGATCTACAGTTTTGATTTCATTCGGTATATTTTTTAAAAAAGTATTTTTTTTTCTTACTAAAGTTGTATTTGCTAAATGGCTACAACTATTAAAAAAATAATCAGGAAGAATACCATTATATTTTTCAGAATTCTGTCTAGCTTGTAAAAGCATTTCTTCTTCATAAGGGCAAACAGATACACTGCTAAGCCAATTATTAAATAAGTAGCTAATGATTTGATCATCAGATTTAATTTGTTCAGGAAGATATTGGTAATTATAACGGTCATCTTGCAAAAAAGATAAACACTGTGTTGCTGATAAATAATCAGGAATATATCGAAGTAACCCACTTGCCTTGAGTTTGTTATTCTTATTAAGTCTTTCCCATACAGCTTGTTGTATTGCTTCTTTGTGCTCTATAAAATATTCATCTGTAATATTTAACGGATTTTCATGGAGGAAAATACGATCGCTATTATGTTTTATCGCAAGTAGTATAAGTTCTAAGGTTAAAAATTCTTTGGGTACTAAGCGAATTGAATATTTAGCAGTTTCTTTGAAAAGATTTTTAGTTGAAACAGCATCAAAATTTTGTAAAAATTCATTATTAAACACGCATTTTGTACAAATAATATCTAAATTTTCTTTTAATATATTTTTTGGGAGTAATTCTATTCCTGATACTTGTATATTAGGATTGTCTTTTATTATATTTATAAGTGTTTGTTGCAAATTTTGTCTAAAATTAGATGGAATTAAAGCAAAGTTTATTTTATCACAAGAGTTTAAATATTTTCGACACATCGCAAAATCTTTATATTTATCATCAAAGTAAATAAAATTCTTGCATCTATGTTCAAAAGATATATTGCATATTTCTTGTGTTTGCAATTCTTTAGGGATATATTCTATGCAAGAATAAACATTTGCAGCAAATGCTTTGAGGGCTATACAAGGAATTTGCTTTATTTCTTCAGGTAATGTTTTAAAATTCAAAAAATTATTTTCACATAAATCTTCAATGATTTCTGGTCTGTCTTTTAAATCAATAATATCTTGCTCTGTAAAAGTATACATTTTTGATAGCATCTTTAACTGTTCGCATGTTAATTGCTTTAGCAAACCGCCATTTTTAAAATGTAATATAATTTTATACTCCTCTTGGCTAAGAGAAATATTTTCCATGTTTGTTATTGTTTTTTCTGTATTTTCAATGTGAAAATTTGAATTATTAGTAATAACTTTAGCTGAATTTTCTTTAGCTGCATTATTATTTTCAGCAGGTATAAAAGATATATCTGTTTTTGTATTTATAGTGCAATCCATCTGTAATCCTTTAATTGTTATTAACTTAAGTTACGTACTTTAATAAAAACATGGGAGTTTTTTATGTATACAAACAATTACTTTGTATTGTTATTGAGCAACTTGATAGCTTGTATTCCAGATAAGCTTCTTAGCTTATAATTTATAGTTTTTGTAAAACTAAGTCCTATTTTTAACTCTATAATATAGACATTTATATTTTTAAATAGTTCAGTTTATATTTTGTAGAAATTATTTTAAGTGGGTAACTTGAACTATTAAGTTAAATTTTATTTTTCAATGTCATTTACTGTTATAATCACTTGCTGAAAACTCGCATTTCCAACTGCCACGTGTATATATACTTAGGGTATATTCTTTACCTTAACTTTATTTAATTTAAGTTCAGCAAAATATAGATATTGATCGAAAGTTTTAATCTGATTAAAAATATGCACGCTACTAACAGCATGACCATATTCTATTAATTCTATTTTTTTTATACAATCCATGTCGTTTTCAAATTCAATAAAAATATTATAAGGAGAAATAGTAATCGGATTACTAGGATTTTGCGTTATTATGTGTAATAAATCAGACAAAGCAACCATAACTTTTTTAACTTGCTTGTTTTGCATTTGATTATTATTTACTGATGTAAAAACTTTAGCTTTATATTTTTTATCTTTTATAATAAATAATCCTTTATTAACCAAAAAATCAGCTAAAGAAATTCCTGTGTTTTTTTTTTTTATATGGTATAAACCATTATAGTTATAATCGTATAACTCAGCAATACTAAAAGAATTATTTTTAGAATATTTACTCCAAAAAGCATAATTCTTTATTTCTCTTTGAGCTAAAACTAGTCCTTTGTTACCTCGTAAAACATTTAGCTTAAATACTTTAGTTGATGTTTGGTCATCATTAATTATGCTAAATACAACACTATTATTTCCTTTTCCTAAATAAGGTAATTTTAATGTAAGCTGTAACTCATCACCATACTTAAAGACAGTGGTATCTCCAGTTTTACCCATTATTGTAGTTTTTATTTTCTCTAAAAACTGCTCAACCTCATGTAAATTTTTTGGTGGATTGATAATTTCATCATCTATATAAACAGTGGCAAAACTATTATGCTTTAAGTTAATGCTGTAATCATTTGCTGATTGTGTTTCACTTGATTTTACAGCAGATAAATTACAATCTTTAGCAGTTGCAACAAGTGATAGAGTAATCGTATATATAAAAATTGATACAATATGAAATAATTTATGTTTTTTCATTATTTTTAAAAATCCTTTTAATGTTACTAACTATTAACTTTAAAGGTATATAATAATACTATAAAAAATAATGAATTCAAGTTTTTTATCTGCACTTGACATTTTCAAAACTAAAAAACTTTAGTCTTACATTTTTCTCCAGGAATCTCTTTAACTAATTTAGGAACCAGATACCCAGGTGCAATATTTGCTAGTTGTTTAACAATGCTTATTGCTTGTTGTTCTTTAACTTCAAAATGCTTAGTTCCATGCACTAAATCAAGTAAATGCAAATAATACGGCAACACCGCATTAACAAATAATTTTTCTGATAAATCATACAAAGCTTCACTTGAGTCGTTTACCCCACGTAATAAAACCGCTTGGTTTAACAATGTAACCCCAGCATTTTTTAGTAAGAGTAATGCTTGTTGCACATTTTCATCAATTTCTTGAGCATGATTGCAATGAATAACAATAACTACTTTAAATCTTGAGTTAGTTATTATAGATAATAATTTACTTGTTATTCTATCAGGAATCATAATTGGTAACCGAGTATGAATTCTGAGAGTGCTAATATTATTTATAGTCTCTAAGTCTTTAATTAGATCTTCCAAATAATTATCTGAAGCTATTAATGGATCGCCACCACTAAGAATTACTTCTTTTATACTAGAGTGAGAACGCAAGTAAGTTAATATTTGCTCACGTTGATTTTTAGCAGTGCGGTGATCAGAATAAGGAAAGTAACGGCGAAAACAGTAACGACAATTTACTGCACAAGCACTAGTAGTTATTAATAAGACTCTACCTTGATATTTATGAATTAAACCAGAAGTTGGACTGTAATCTTTTTCAGCAAGTGGATCAAAACTAAACCCCTCGTTAATTGCCAACTCTTCAGTTGTAGGTAAAATTTGCTTTAATAAGGGATCATTAATATTACCTTTTTTGATTCTAGAAATAAACGCTAAAGGTGTTCTTAATGCAAAAGATTTACTTGAAGTTATTATTTGTGGCAATAGTTTAATATCTAAGTTAAGGTATTTAAGTAGCTTTTTAGGGTCTACTTTACTTTGCGTAAGTTGTTGTTGCCATGAAATAGTTTTATTATTTGTTATTAAAGTTGTATAATCAGAAGCTATCATTATTTAACTCTCATTAAGGTATATGGAAAAAAAATGGCTAGTTATAGTACCAATGAATTTCGCTCTGGTTTAAAAGTAATGCTTGAAGGCGATCCTTGTTCTATTGTCGAGAACGAATTTGTAAAGCCTGGTAAAGGTCAAGCTTTTAGTAGGGTAAAACTTAGAAACCTAATTAATAATAGAATATGGGAGCGAACCTTTAAATCTGGTGACCGCCTAGAAGCCGCTGACGTTCTTGAAGTCGACATGGAATTTCTATACTCAGATGGCTCTTTCTGGCACTTTATGATGACAGATGGTAGCTTTGAACAACATGCAGCCTCTGAAGCAGCAATGGGTGACACTGTAAACTGGCTTAAAGAGCAATGTGTATATACTGTAACATTATTTAATGGTTCAGCAATATCGGTTTCTCCTCCTAATTTTGTTGAACTTAAAGTAGCTGAAACAGACCCAGGCTTAAAAGGCGATACCGCTCAAGGTGCAACTAAGCCTGCTACTTTAGAAACTGGTGCTATTATTAGAGTACCGCTATTTATAAATAGAGAAGATATATTAAAAATAGATACTAGAACTAAAGAATATGTCAGTAGGGCAAAAACATAGCACAAAATAATAGAAGGTGCATCATTATAGCATAAGTAATGATACATCTTCTAGTAAACCATCCTGAATCTTATAAAATCAGCAAGATACCACATTTTATGTTAAATAAATTCATTACCCCAATTAAATTAGTATTTTATTGGCTAAGAACTTTGTTATTTTATTTGCTTTTTTCTATCTGGACTGCTTGTTTTTCAGTTTTAGTAGTAGCTTATGCTATTATTTTTCGTTCAAAGTTTAATCATAGTCTAGCAATTAAGCCTTGGGGAGTAGTAACTATATACCTAGCTAAATGGATAGCAGGCATTAGTTGGAAAGTCGTAGGCAAAGAAAACATACCTAAAAAACCTTGTGTATTATTGAGTAATCATCAAAGTGCATGGGAAACATTTTTCTTTCAGGCTTTTTTTTCTCCACAAGTTACTGTTGTTAAAAAAGAATTATTGCGAATTCCTTTTTTTGGACAATCACTAGCTGCTGCTAAAGCTATTGCTATCGATAGAAGCAAACCTAAGCAAGCATTAAGCCAAATAAAAACTCAAGGAAAACAAGCTATTGATGCCAAAAAATGGGTATTAATCTTTCCTGAAGGCACTAGGTCAAAAGCAAAAACTATCAAGAAGTTTTCTCGTGGAGGAGCTTCTTTAGCGAAACACGCTCAAACTGTAGCTTTACCTATAGCACAAAATTCCGGGTGCTGTTGGCTTAATAATTCTTGGTTAAAACGACCAGGCGAAATTAAAATTACTATTTTAAAACCAATAACAACCGATGATAAAACTCCTGAAGAAATTACTAACTTAGCACATGATATGATTAAAGATACGTTATCTAACATCAATAAAGCTTCTCAATAACTAACAAATATAGGATATTTCATGAGCGAATTACTACCTAAAGAACCAAAAGATTTTAACAAAGTGGTAAATAAACGTATAGCAATTATTTCTAGTATGTGGCATCAACACTTACTATTACCCTGTGTTAATCTTACTACTAAAGAGTTATTAAAATTAGGCATGGAGCAACAACAAATAATGACTCATTGGATTCCAGGATCAATGGAGATTCCCTTTGCCGCTAACACCATTTTTAGCCATCATAATAATATAGATGCTATAATTGCTTTTGGAATTGTTCTTAAGGGTATAACTAGTCATGATCAACAAGTTATGCAAAGTGTAACAGATGGCATTAGACAAGTAAGTTTAGAGTATCAAAAACCAATTATAAATGAAGTGATAGCTTTTAATAATATTAATGATGCAGCAAAAAGATTTGGCGATTCCAGTATTAAAGCAATTGAAGCTGTGTTTGCTGTTTCAGAAATTTTGCACTGGCAAGATAAAATACAAACATTTAATTAGTAAGCTTTTTTCAATAGATAATGGAGAAATTTATATGCATAATTTATATAAATTTGTAGCTACTGTAACCTTATTCCCTATTAACATATTACTAGCTGATCCACTTCCGACTACAGCTGAGAAAATAAGCCTCTGGCAATTATTTATTCCCTTGGCAATAGTATTAGCGGCAATTTTTTTATTAGCTTGGTTGGTAAAAAAATTTGGTAAAAAAATACCTATGCTAAATAGTGACATTAAAATTTGCTCAATGGCTGCTATTTCAAATAACGCTAAACTGGTATTGATTGATATTAAAGGTAATAGTTTATTAGTTGGTGTTACCAATCAAAAGATTAATTTAATTAAAGACTTCAGTGGTCAAATTAAACTACCTAAAACTCCTGTTGACTCTAACATAAAGCAACAGTTTTCGAATCATATGCATGCGGAAAATAAAAATAATGTTGAAGTACCTGACTAACAAATTAGTTTTATTTTATTTAAGGTTGAATAATAAGTGTTAAAATTTATTACTGAAATCAACTGGTTGGCAACATTTATAATATTAATAGCAATGATCCTTACTGTTTTGCCCGTATATGATAACCAATATATTTTACCTAATTGGCAAGTTCTGGCTTTAGGAATATGCTATATTATTATGAAAAATAATATAACCGCTACAAATATGGTTTATGCTATTGTTCTCGGTGTGTTATTTGATG
The DNA here is from genome assembly GCA_929200515.1 of Candidatus Gorgonimonas leptogorgiae. Classification (GTDB taxonomy): domain Bacteria; phylum Pseudomonadota; class Gammaproteobacteria; order Pseudomonadales; family Endozoicomonadaceae; genus CAKMZJ01. Next base: position 8,529 of record CAKNAD010000054.1, read on the forward strand.
TGTTAACGGGCACCACATTAGGAATTAATTCCATAATATTAGTTTTAATAACTTATGTATTTTGGGAGTATAAAACTGTTGTTTTGTGTGACAGTTTATTTCGTGAAATGATACTTATAGCATCGTTAACTTTTTTTATCTCAGTTTTACATATTTCGCTATCTAGGGTCAGCATTTTACCGTTACTACCTAAATATTATTGTTTTTCTACTATAACCACAACATTAGTTTGGAGTGTATTAAGATTATCTTTTTATAAAAACTATAATGAAAAACATGGTTCAAGATATTCATAAGCTTAATTAAATAAAAATAATATTGATTTTTATTTAATTAAATAATAGAATTACCTTACTGAAATTTATAGCACTATTTTAAATAGTGTATTATTCCTTTCGGTGAGGTGTCCGAGTGGTTGAAGGAGCACGCCTGGAAAGCGTGTATGCGTTAATAGCGTATCGAGGGTTCGAATCCCTCTCTCACCGCCATTTATGATTATCTGTAAAAGTTATAGCTTAACAACTTTTATGAATATTGCGCTCGTAGCTCAGTTGGATAGAGCACTTGGCTTCGAACCAAGTGGTCGGGGGTTCGAATCCCTCCGAGCGCGCCAAAATCAAACTATTTTAAACTCCATAAAAATTCATGATTTAATAAACCCTTTAAGTTTAGGGCTTTGCAATTAGTTACTTTTAATAATATTCCTTTACTAAAAATAAATTTTGTACATTGTTAAACAGCTTTATTAGCAAAGAAGTTTAATGCTTGCAATAAATATTTAATAATATAAAATAAAATAGATTATTTTAAAAGAATATACTGTCTAGAGATATCTAATAATCAAAAACAATATTTTTTAATGCATTCATTTGAGTGCTTATCAATGAGTTTAGCAATAAATAATAATCATAATACTTTCAAGGTTTTATTGTATAACGTTAATAAATAAAACATACAAATTTTATATTTTTAAGTTGAAAGTTCACATTACAATAAGATAAATAAGATAAATAAAATGAATACATATTTACCAAAAGCAGTTTATTCTAACCATAATATTATACAACAAGATCATAATTTAGTATGCATAACACCAAATTGTAAATTTACAATTAGCGTTGAACAGGCAAAACATTACATTAAACAAAAAGAATACCCAGCAAAAATTATTAGCAATATTGTAAATAATGAAGTTAAAAATTTAAAGCTAAGAGTTATAGATAATCTTAAAAGTGAAATAACAGCAAAAGGATTAGTTCAAAAAGAAGCAATAGAATTTCTTACGCCTTTTTTAACTGCTGCAATAATCCCAAACCATGGTTATGAATTTTTTGACATTAATGAAAAATTAATAGAAAAAAATATAGATAGATTAAATCAAATATGTCCATTTACAGCAGAAAATTTTGAAAATGATTTTCGTGCAAAAAAATATATAGATAAATCAAAGTTAATATGTACTGTTTCTGCAAATGACTTTACAAGTGAATCTGTTGACGGTTTTTTAACTCGAAATTTTGATAAAATTAAATCTTTTTTAAACTATATCTTCTCAAAAAATTTCTCAAATGAAGTAGAGAGTTTCATACAACTAGCAGGTAATGGTGGTATAATGGTAACTTTAAATGCGTTACAACCAGGTGATTTATTAGAAAAAGTATTATATCGCGAAGGTTTAAAATATAGTAAAACATATATCGAATCAGGGGCAAATGGCTCTGATGTATTTAAGAATTTAGAAAAAGCAGCAATAATAGATAGTGCTATAGTAAAATTTAAATTTTCAAATTTTGCTGCTTTTTGTGATAGAACAAATACATATATCAATAACTGGTCTCTAGCTGAAAACTCTATCGATATTATTCATTGTCATAATGATATTTATTCTAAAATAAATATTGATTTAACTAGCGTTGTGGATATAGAACAATGCGAAATAAATATAGAAAAATTTAAAGAAATTCTTGAAAAAGAAGGTATTCAATACGCTGACTTAATAAATGAAACTCTTAGAAAAGGAGAAGGGCGTATTGTAGTAGATTAAATATTAAGGTGTACAGGTAGTAGTGGAAAATGCTTATTTTCAGCTACCACGGGTATAATTTAACGAACGTGGCGGAGTTATCCTGCCATAGCCGTAGGCTTAGTGGGAGATAGGCAGCCACAAAATAACTTGCTTTTCCAATACAGTTTCTGTGTACTATAGTCTGTTTTTGAGAGTAGAGATGGATTATTTTTGGCTGTTACAGCCTACTGCGATTACGCCCCTCTACTCATAATCAATCAAGCCGTGCATACCCGTGCTACATTGTAGCAATCATAAATGTAGGGTATGTATCGAATAAGGAAATACTCTGTATTTCTGCGATGGGGCTTCGTCGTCTTGCAGAAGGAAGCCCCCAATATAGCACTTGTGCTTAGTGGATGGAGGATATATACAGCTTATACAAATGGTTGTAATGAACGTATTTTTTGTAATGACCTCGGAGTTTTAAACCCTAATGCATTTCTAGATCCTACATAGTGTTGTAAATCTTTAACCGAGAGTTTTACTTTTTTATTTGTTTGAGTATGTACTAGCAATGGTTGATTTTGCTCTAACACTGTAGTGTGTGATATCAAACATAATTTGCTTTTATCTTTAGTTACAGTATGTATTAACTTGCAACCTCTACCTTTATTTGACTCCGCTATTTCATTAATTGGAAACACTAGCATTCTTGCAGATGTAGTAACTACAACAATCCAATAACTAGCATCGCTAAGTACTATAGGTGGCAAAGCTACGGCATTTTCTAGTACATTAATAAGTGTTTTACCTGCTTTATTCTTAGTTAGCATATTCTCAAAACTAGTAATAAAACCGTATCCCGCATTGCTAGTTATTAATATACGTGACTGGTTATCAGCTATGCACATTCCAGAAAAACCAACTCCAGATTCAGGTTTAAATTTACCTGATAGTGGCTCACCATTGCCTCTAGCTGATGGTAACAAATGAATTGGAGTAGAGTAAGATCTGCCACTAGTATCTAGAAAAGCTACAGTTTGATTATTTTTACCTTGAGCCATAGCTAAAAAACTATCTCCAGATTTATAACTCATTTTCATCGGGTCAATATCATGACCTTTAGCACAACGAATCCAACCTCGATCAGATAGCACGACACTAATAGCTTCATCACTAGTAGTTGCTATATTTAAACTAGTAGCTGCTGTTACTTTTGTAGCTATAGTAGACTGACGACTATCGCCATATTCTTTAGCAATTGCTGTTAATTCTTTTTTGATATAGGTTGTTAATCTTCTATCTGAATTCAATAATAAGCTAATGGCTTTTATCTCTTTACTGCATTCTTGTTGTTGGCTTTTTATTTTTTCTTCTTCTAATTTTGCTAACGACCTCAATTTGATATTTAATACTGCTTCTGCTTGTTGTTCCGATAATTTAAATTTTTTTATAATTATCGGTTTAGGTTCATCATAATTACGAATTATATCAATTAGTTTATCGATATTTAAATAAGCAATTAACATTCCTTCAAGTAAATGTAGTTTTTCTGTAAGCTTATTTAGCTGATAGTTAAATTTATTTTTTAATGTCTGTTTGCGCCAACTAAGCCATTCAGTAAGAATAGTAAGTAATGATTTTAATTGCGGATTACCATCGACACCAATTAAATTCATATTAACTCTATAGCTTTTTTCTAAATCAGTACTAGCAAATAAATGTAACATTAATGCTGTTATATCTACTTTATTAGAGCGTAGTTTTAATGAAATTCTAATTGGATTTTGATGATCAGACTCATCACAAATATCGGTGATATCAATAACTTTTTTGCTTTGTAGCTGTTTAGCAATTTGTTCTATAATTTTAGATCCCGAGGCTTGATACGGCAATGCATTAATAATAATTGAATTTTTTTCTGTAGTGTAGGTAGCCCGCATTCTAAAACTGCCTTTACCGCTAATGTATATTGCCAGCATATCTTGCTTAGAAGTAATTATTTGTGCATTTGTGGGTAAGTCAGGTGCCGGGATATACTTGCATAATTCGTTAATAGTACACTTAGGGTTATCTAATAAAAACACTAAGCCATTGATAACTTCTTTTAAATTATGAGGAGGAATATCTGTAGAAAAACCTACTGCTATGCCTGTAGTGCCATTAAGTAAAATATTAGGTATTTTGGCAGGTAATAATTTAGGCTCTTGCAAAGTGCCATCGAAATTAGCTATCCAATCGGTGGTTCCCTGTTGTAGCTCTTCTAATAAAATATTTGCATATGTAGAAAGCTTAGATTCAGTATAACGCATCGCCGCAAATGACTTAGGGTCATCTTGTGATCCCCAGTTACCTTGACCACTAATTAATGGGTAGCGATAAGAAAAAGGCTGTGCCATTAAAATCATAGCTTCATAGCAAGCGCTATCTCCATGTGGATGAAACTTACCTAATACATCCCCCACTGTTCTAGCTGACTTTTTAAATTTAGCACTACTCTTTAAGCCTAATTCGCTCATTGCATAAATTATTCGCCTTTGTACTGGTTTTAAGCCATCACCTATGTGTGGCAGGGCACGATCTAAAATAACATACATTGAGTAATTTAAATAGGCATGCTCTGCGAATTCAATAATAGATTTTTCTTCGGTAAAATCAGTTGATAGTTGTTGCATAATAAACCTGATAATTATGTTAAAGATGTATATAAAAGAGGAAATAAATTTGCACAATATGCCAAAGAATTTT
>CAKNAD010000055.1 GCA_929200515.1 Candidatus Gorgonimonas leptogorgiae
GCCTTGAATTAAACCATTTTACTTAGCCCTGAAACCTAGCATTTTCATCTGCCACATGTATATTTATTATAATAATTCTATAGCATAATCATTAGATGTTTTTGGTTGTTCTACATCAGCCCTGTTTTTATTAGCTTTTTTACAAGCTAAAACAATTGTGATTATAAGGGATACCGCAGTAATAGGAGGTAATATATATACAAGTATAATTAGTGGATTATTTTCACAATCACAATCTGTCAGCGAATCTTGCTTATTGCTTGTAGTAACAGTTACAGCATCTTTTAACTCATTTATTCTAGTTGTATTAAATCTCATAAATATGCACGGATGCTTAAATTCGTATTGTGCATGTGCAGAAGCTGTTAGCCCTTCATCTATTGTATAATTATTGTAAAATTTATGTGTTTTATAATTATATTCTTGTTTATCAAACATTATATTGCGATAGTCATTACAATTATTTCCATTACAGCAAAGTCGGGATTTTTTATATCCTGTATCTGTCTCCTTACAGAAGAATGAATAATCTTTACGCCTACATATATCTTGCTCAACAGGGCCAATAACAAAAATACCTGTTGTTGAGGGTATTCCATTTGTAGGTTTAGTTAATCGTGTATGATAAAAACTATAAAGTTTTACTTGTAAACCACAATTGTAGTTAGATTTTTTAGCTATTATAAATGCTGTGTTATCACAATGTTGTTTATAATTTTCATAAAAACTTTTAGTACGAGAAAAAATAATAAAATTACAAGCTTTACAAAGGATTTCATTATCAGCAAGATTGATTATTGAATTAATTTTATAATGTCTATGTAAATAAATTTTATTATTATTTTTATTGATTCTATTTATAGGCATAGGATATTGTTTTTTTAAGGTAATAATTGAGCAAGTAGCATTGTTTCTATTATTTACATCTATATAACGATCATCTTTAACAATTTTATCCTTAAGATTTAAGCATAAAACATCTGTACTATAGTTTGAAAACTTTTGTTGATTAAACGAATATAAATCAGTAGCAAATTGTATATTATGATAATCATTACAAAAATTACCATCACAACAAATAGTTTTTTTGCTTCTTTCACAAAATACAGCGTTATCACAAAAAATCATAGCATTCTTGTTATTGCAGTTTTCCTTTTTAATAGCAGTTAATTGAAAAATTTCGTAATTAAAAGAATACTTCTTATTTTTAAGCGCTATAGATATATAAGCATACTCAGCATTATTATAAGCCGACATTTTAAGTTGTATACCGCAACTATATTCAGCTTTTTTCTTAATAATAAATCCATTTTTATTTTCAGCTCCTAGATAATCAAAATGTTTAGGTTCTATAGCTACTAATAACGGAAAGGAAAAATGACGGCAGGCAATTTCATCATCAGCCACAGTTATTTCAGGCATATTATCATTTGTTATGGTAAAAGCTTTTATTAAAAGTGGTATTAGCATTAATAAAGATAGTTTCATTTTTTAATTATGTCTTTAAAGATTATTATTTATTTTAAGCAAGAGGTAAAATTAGTATATAACTAATATAACAATTCTTCAAAGAATTAAATCACATATTGCAATATCGAACTAATCCTAATATTGCTTGTTTTTTATTAGCACTTAACTTTAGTTAACTATTAGTAAGTTGTATATTTTGAAATATATACACGTAGCAGTTAGAAATGCGAGTTTTCAGCAAGTGATTATAAGTTTTTATCCAAGGCGGTATTGTTGCGGGTTTAGTGTCGACTAAACCAAGAAATACTAACGCAGGATAAAAGCTTAAAAGGCTTACTCTCTAGACATGTTAGCTTCATTTTTAGTATCGATAAAATTCATAATATCGTGGCATAATTGAGATAACCCTAGTTTAGCAACTGAAGATATAACATAAATCGGAGTATTTCCCGTCAATTCTTGACTAAGTATACTTTTAATTTCTTCTATATAAGTTTCATCAGGTTGGGTATCTGCCTTACTAAGAACTATCCAACGTGGTTTTTGTGATAAATCTTTATTAAATGTTTCTAGCTCAGATATAATTTTTTTTGCTGAGTCTAAAGGGTCATTATTTTCTGGAGATATACTGATAACATGTAACAATAAGCTACAACGCTGTAGATGCTTTAAAAAACTTATCCCTAAACCTATACCTTGAGCAGCTCCTGGAAGTAGCCCTGGGATATCAGCCATAACAAAACTACTATATTCGCTAACTTTTACTACTCCTAAGTGTGGAATTAAGGTTGTAAAAGGGTAGTCTGCTATTTTAGGTTTAGCATGCGATATTGCACTTATAAGAGTAGATTTACCAGCATTTGGCATTCCTAGCAAGCCGACATCAGCAATTATTTTTAATTCTAAACGTATAATCTTAGCTTCGCCGAGGGAGCCTTTGGTTATTTTTCTTGGAGCTCTATTAACACTAGATTTAAATCTAGTATTACCTAAACCATGAAAACCACCTTGTACAACTTTAAATTTTTCTCCTTCGGTGGTTAAATCTGCTAATACTATACCAGTTTCGTCATCTATTATACTGGTCCCAACTGGTACTTTTATAGTTATATCTTCGCCTTTAGCTCCAGTGCAATTTCTGCCTTCTCCAGGTGATCCATTTTTAGCTTTAAAAATTTTAGTATATCTGTAATCTACCAAAGTATTTAAATTATAGTCTGCCACAATAAAAATACTGCCGCCATCGCCACCGTCGCCACCATCGGGACCACCTTTTTCAATAAATTTTTCACGTCTAAAGCTTAGGCACCCATCTCCACCTTTGCCAGCAGTGACATTAATTACAACCTCGTCGATAAACTTCACAAGTTTCCTCTTTGTTTATTATAAATAATATTTGGAATCTAAAAAATAGAGACTTATCTACTCTAAGATATTGGTTTTCGCAAGCTAATGGAAAAAAGATTAAATTTAAAGGCAAAAACGTGCGGAATATTAGGTATATGCATAAAAAAAAACTTCAAGATACTTTTTGTAAATTATAAAATATCCGTTTTTATAAACTACAAAGTTTTATCTTGAAGTATTATCATCTTAAAAACTATGTTATACAGTGATAAAGCTAAACAGAAATTGCTTCTACACTTACAAATTTACGATTACGATTACCTTTGGTTTTAAACACAACTTTGCCAGTTTTCATTGCAAATAATGTGTGATCTTTACCAATACCTACATTTTCTCCAGGATGAAACTGGGTACCACGTTGTCTCACTATGATGCCACCAGCTTTAATAGCTTGGTTTCCATATACTTTGATACCTAAGCGTTTACTTTCTGAATCCCGTCCGTTTCTGGTACTACCACCAGCTTTCTTATGTGCCATTTTAAAATCCTAAATAATATCTAATGATAACTAGCATATTTAACAACCTTAATGCTAGTTACTTAAAAACATGTTTATTTTTCAATTTCTACAATGCGTACTTCTGTATATTTTTGTCTATGACCTTGTCTTTTCATGTGGTGCTTACGTCTTTTAAACTTTAAGATATTAACTTTTTTGGCTTTTCCTTGAGTTAATATTTCTGCTTTTACTTTAGCATTTTCTAGTCTAGGTGCACCAATAGCGATATCGCTACCATTCGCAACTAATAGAACTTCTGTAAAATCAAAAAATTCGCCTACTTCTTTTTCTAGTTTTTCAATCTTAATTTTATCGCCTTCGCTAACGCGATATTGCTTACCACCAGTTTTAATAACTGCGTACATGTGATTTATCCTCTAATTTTTACATCTAATAATTAAAAATATTTTATATCTGAATTATAACAACTAATTAACAATATGGTAATGCAATATAGTTATAATGCAAGCGCAATTAGTTATTGTATTTGATTATTTGTTTTTTACTGCAAAGTAGAAGGTGGAAGTTCACTTTTCTGTTCTATGCAATAGAGTAATTCAAAAATGGCTATTTATAGCCAACAACTTAGTTTGTATACCTTCAATTTGAAGGTATTTAGATAAATTTATTTGTAGTATAGCTTTATATGCTATTAAATACAGCCTACAAACATAATGTAGGTGATTTTAATATATTTTACTAAATAACGCAATACTTTTTCTTAGAATAGTTAAAATAATTAATATACATAGCAGAATAATAGGCCATGAAAGCAATTTCATAAAAGGAGTACTGCCTGTTACTGTCGTTATAGTACCTGATAATACGCCTGGTTGCTGCATCGCTAATTGCTTAATAATATTGCCTTTATCATTTATTAATGCTGTTATGCCACTATTAGTTGCTCTTATCATCCAGCGTCCTGTTTCTAAAGAACGCATACGAGCTATTTGTAAATGCTGAAAAGGCCCAAAGGAATTACCAAACCAAGTATCATTACTTATATTAACTAAAAAATCGCTATTTTTTGCATGACTAGCAATAAAGTCTGGGTAGGCAGCTTCATAACAAATAGATGCAGATATCGCTGCAACTGGTAAATTTAATACCCCTTGATTTGTATTTCCAGCTGAAAAACTTGACATAGGTAAATCAAAAAAATCTATGGTTCCTCTTAATAATGACTCAAAAGGCACATATTCGCCAAAAGGAACTAGCTTAGTTTTGTCATATTTTTGGTTAATTGCTCCTAATGATAATATGCTATTATAGACTTTTCCAGAAGAATCATTAATAGGTATTCCAGTTATTATTGTTAAACTATTATTTTTTGCTAAATTATTTAATTGCGGTAAATTATGATTAAAATCAGTTAAAATTACAGGTATAGCATTCTCTGGCCAGACTATAAGATCTTTATCTAGAATTGTTTGTGTTAATTGTAAATGTTTATCTATAGATAATTGAGTAAACTCAGAGTCCCATTTTGTAGTTTGTGGAATATTGGCTTGAATTGCTGCTATTTGCAGTTGAGACTTAGTTGTTGACCATTGATAATTGTTAAGAAAAACATGAGAAATTGTTATTAAGATTAGCATCAGTATAGTAGCTAGCCATACTTTTATATCACTACCCTTAGATAAAATTAAACAAGTAACAATAGTTGTAGTAAATACAATAATGAAACTTAAAGAGTAAACGCCAAATACTGGGGCAAATCCAGCTATACTGGTATCTATAGCACTATAGCCAATAAATAGCCACGGAAAACCTGTGAACAGCCAGCTACGTAGCCACTCAAATAATACCCATAATGCGGAAAATAATAATGCTTGTGAGCAGTAAATATGTTGTTGTTTATCCTGTGATTCAGTATGTGCAATACAATTTAGCTTGCAATACAAATAAAACATTGTAGAACTAAATATTGTGGCTAATAATAAAATAAACATTAAGGTTAACAGGCTAGCTAAAGCTATTGATGCCCCACCGTAATCGTGAATGCTTACATAAACCCAAGAAACACCACTGCCAAACATCCCTATGCCATAGCAAAATCCAAGTAACCAAGCCATTTTACTCGAAGGTTGATTGCGTATGCATAAAAATGCAACTGCTATAGATAGTACCCCGCATAAAATCCAGTTAAACGGTGCGAGAGATAAAGGTAAGATTGCTCCTGCAATAATACATAATAGGTATTTATGATATTTATTCCGTGAAGACATTATTTTTTAGTAACTCTTAATAATTTAATTCTGCGTTTTTCGGCACTAATTACTTCAAAGGTAAAACCGGCATAATCTATGCTTTCATTTGCTAAAGGCATTCTTCCTAAAAGTTGGATCACAATTCCGCCAATAGTATCAAATTCATCGCTGTGGCAGTTTGCATCTAATTCTTCATTAAATTCATCAATAGGCATAATGGCTTTTACAATATAACTATTGCTATTTTCTGGGTCTAGTTTTATTAATACGCCTTCATCAACGTCGGTTTCATCTTCGATATCGCCAACTATTTGCTCTAAAACATCTTCTATAGTAACTAAGCCTGCTATACCACCAAATTCATCTACAACTACCGCCATATGATTTCTGGTTGTACGTAATTCTTTTAATAATACATTTAATCTTTTGCTTTCTGGTATAAACGTAACATGGCGCATGTGATCTCTTATATTAAAATCTTGTTTTTCTAACATAATTGGTAATAAATCTTTTGCTAAAAAAATTCCTACGACTTCATCTTGATTAGCACTTAAAATAGGAAATCTAGAATGAGCAGATTCAATGATGTTGGTTAATGCTTCGGTTGAGGTTTGATCTTCTTTTATACACACCATTTGTGATTTGGGTATCATTATTTCACGGACTTGCATTTCTTCTACTTGTATAGCTCTTTCTACAATACTAAGTGACTCATCGTTAATTAAATTATTTCTGTTTGCTGTTTGTAGCAATGCTATTAGATCGTTGCGGTTATTAATTAATTTAATAATCCAACCTAAAATCCACGAGGGCTTAAAAGATATTTTCTTGATCATTATAGGTAGTTACTTGTGATAAGTTAAGGGTCTACTTAAAGATAGCAAATTTCTTTAAGTAGATAAAATAGTATTACTAAATTTTAGAAAATAGCTAATAATTACTCGGTAGCTAATTCCTCTTGTTCACAGTTGATTTCTGTATCGTGACAAGATAAAAACTCTTGTCGTATCTTGGCTTCAATATTGTTAGCAATTTTAGGATTATCGACTAAAAATTTGGCGGCATTGGCCTTACCTTGACCTATTTTATTACCTTCATAAGCATACCAAGCCCCCGATTTATCAATTAATTTTTGTTTAACTGCTAAATCTAGTAATTCTCCAGAGCGATAAATTCCTTTACCATATAAAATTTGAAACTCTGCTTGACGAAACGGTGGTGAAACTTTATTTTTTACTACTTTTACTCTAGTTTCATTGCCGATTACATCATCTCCTTGCTTAATAGCCCCAGTACGGCGAATGTCTAATCTAACTGATGCATAAAATTTTAGAGCATTACCGCCTGTAGTAGTTTCTGGATTACCAAATAATACTCCGATTTTCATTCTAATTTGATTAATAAAAATAACTAAACAATTAGTTTGCTTGATAGTGCCAGTTAGCTTACGTAATGCTTGAGACATAAGTCTAGCTTGTAGTCCTACGTGCGAATCTCCCATTTCGCCATCGATTTCAGCTTTGGGTACTAAAGCAGCAACGGAGTCAATAATAATAACATCTACTCCGCCAGAGCGCACTAACATATCGGTAATTTCTAATGCTTGTTCGCCAGTATCGGGTTGTGATAGATACAAGTCATCTACATTGACTCCTAGTTTGCCTGCATATATAGGATCAAGAGCATGCTCAGCATCAATAAAAGCACAGGTGGCGCCTTGTTTTTGTGCCTCGGCGATAACACTTAGTGTTAAGGTTGTTTTTCCAGAAGATTCTGGACCAAATATTTCTATTACTCTACCTTTAGGTAAGCCACCAATACCGAGAGCGATATCTAGTTGTAATGACCCAGTAGAAATAGCAGGTATTTTTTCATTTTTTTTAACTCCCATACGCATTATAGCGCCTTTACCAAACTGTCTGTCTATTTGACTTAGTGCTACAGCTAAAGCTTTTTTTCTTTGATCTTCCATAAGATTTCCTTGCAAATATTAAAATTACCAATTAAATATAATGATTTTTAAGATAATAATTTCTACGTTTAAATAAAGCGAAATTAAGTCGTCTATACAATACTAATACACTTTTTACTAGAGGATACAGCCTTTCAACAAGGCATCTACTTTTGATATTTATACTCATGATAAATTAAAAAGTAGTAACAATAGTTTATAATATTAAAAGTACTTACTCTATGAGAGCAATTAACAGTTAAATTAAATATTATATTACCAAATATATAAAAGTTGTTCGCAATATTTATTATGAAATAAAATGTGCTTATACATGTTTATGTTAGATTGATAAATTGCATTTAAGTTCAACGATAAATTACTATAATATTTAATGTTGATAAAAACAATGTATATTATATTTTTTTATTGTAGAGGTAGTAGCACTTAAATAGAAAGTGTATAATGTGCACGTGACAGATAGAAATACTAGCTTTCAGGGCTAAAGAAAAGAAGTAACTTTAGGTAAAAGGTGTATGACCCGCAAAATACTACCTTAGCTAAAAATGTAATATTTTATTAATTTTCAAACGGATACACAACAGTGAAAGTTTTAATTACTAATGATGACGGCGTTACGGAGTACGGATTAAGAAAACTTTATGAAGTATTTTCCCAAACACAAAACTGCTTAGTGGTAGCTCCAGATAACAACTGTTCTGGAGTTAGTCACTCTCTAACATTAGGTCGACCTCTTCGTACTAAGCAACATGGAAATGGTTTTTTAAGTGTAAATGGTACTCCTGCCGATTGTGCCTATTTAGCCTTGCGCAATACTTTTGATTGTGAGTTTAACCGCGTAATAGCTGGAATAAACTTAGGTGCTAATTTAGGAGATGATGTGATCTATTCTGGAACTGTTGCAGCAGCAATGGAAGGTAGACACTTACAAAAAACGTCAGTTGCTGTATCTTCTTGTGGTTCAAGTAATGCTAATATTGATATTAGCGCTAAGGTAATAACCAAATTACTGCCTTTTATTGAAGAAGTGAAATTAGCAAAAGGTACTATTCTTAATATTAATATCCCTGCTGTTAGTTATGAAGATATATCCGGCTATCAGGTTACAACACTAGGTAAGAGAAAACTTTCAACCTCACCAGTAAAAACAGTAGATCCTCGCGGTCATGTTGGCTATTGGGTCGGGGCGGTTGTAGACTCAACAGATCACGAAGTTGGCACTGATTTTTATGCTATTGCTAATAATTGCGTTTCAATTACACCGTTGCACTCTGATAAAACAAATCATCATGCGTTATCTTATACTAAAAGTTGGCTAAAGGAAGTTGAGAGCCAAATTTGTTAAAAAGCAATTGTTAACAACCTTGTTGAATAGCAAAAATAATAAATAAAATCTATTTAACAGCTAATGTTAAGAATATTTATATGATTTAGCCATATCAAGGCTGGCCATTTTATTAATAACGTCTGTTCATTTTATTGATATAAAAAATATCTAAAACTTAAGGTACATTTAAAAAACTCTAGCCATTTTAATCATCAGGTATACACGTAATACTTCAAGAACTTGTTTGTCTTGTAGCTATGTATCAAAAGATAATAGGACTACACAAGCTAAGTTTGAATGTGTATCTTGCGAATATTCTGCCAATGCTGACTATGTAGGTGCTTGTAACATTCTAAGGGTAGGACATACCCAGTTAGCCTGTTGAGATATAGGGTTCGTTAGAACACTAGCACAGGAAGCACTTGTTTAATCAAGAAGACCTGTCCTTTAGGTCGGGAGCATGTCACAATGATACTTCAGTACGCGACTTATTTTCCTATAATTCTTGTCATTTTACGATTTATTTTATAATCATAGAATTTAGCCATCATTTTTTTTATAGCATCTGGTGTAAAATTATCCATAATATATTGTGCACAGTCATAATAATTATTCTTTATTGAAATAACTAAGCAACTGTTTCCGTTTTTATCTTGAGTATTTATAAAATCTTCTGCGGTTAAATGTTTATGTAGAATTTTAATGCAATGTAGGTGGCCTTGTTCAAATGCTTGCAATAAAGCAACAACAGACTTTTGCTCTTTAGTAAACTTTTTGTTTGTAAACTTTTCAATTAAAGCCGTAATTATTTTATCATCTAAACCATGATAACAAGCTTGTGCTAATGAATCGGATGCTCCATTATGAAAAAATATATTAGTTACCTGCTTTACCGATGATAACTTTATAATTTCTTCAAGGTAATTGCTATCAAAATTTATAGCTAAATTTAAAGCATTTCTGCCTTGATTATCTCGTTTATTTAAATCCATGCATGAGATGTTTTCTAAAAATAACTTAGTTAGTTGACTATTTTTACGCCTAATTGATAACATAAAACTATTATATTCAGATTCTTTACTAGCTTTTATGATATCATTATGGCTATATTTAGTTAATATTTTTTTCACTATACTCAGCATATTATAATGAGTTGCTAGCATTAAAGCATTGTTTTTATTCTTATTCCTGTAAAGCAGTATTTTACTGTTATAATTTTCTATATGCAGCATTGCACAAGACTCATGCTTATTAATAATTGCTAACATTAGGGCATTATTGCCATTTTTATCTTCTGTTAATATAAAAGTATCATTACCTTTTATATTTGTTAACAAGAACTTAACGGTTTGATCATAACCGTTTGCTGATGCTTCCATTAATGCATTATAATGTATATCATTTGTTTTATTAATTGCATTGTTATCACAGTATTTTAATATTATCTCAGCATATTCTGGTTTATTATAAACAGCAGTACATATAAATGCTGTATTCCTAAATTTATTTGGTTCGTTTACAATATTTTTATTGTTATTTAACAATATAGTAATAATATCTTTACGGTCTTTTTTTACTCCTATTGCATACACTAATGGAATTTGTTGTTTATCATTTTTTGCAAACTGTAGTTGATTTATTGTGTCGACATCTAAATTTTTTATTATTGCTTGCAAGGTTTTTTGATCATTATGTAAGACTATTTTATGTAGTATAGAGTTTTTTTCTTTGTCTCGAATATCATACTTAATAAAATAATTAATAAGATACTTTGCTAGTCTATACCTATTATCATTATTAATTATATCTTCTAATAACTGCTTTCGTCTTGTATCATTTAATGATATTAAATAATCATCAATTAATTTATAATCTACTTTTTCTAATAGTGATAAGTTGGCATTTTCAGTAATGCACTTATTAATTATATAATTACTTTCTTTTTTAATAGCATTAACATTAATATACCTAGATATTATTTTTAATATAGACTCATTATTTAGATTAGCAATGAAATTACGCAGGTGCTTTTCGGTAAATAATTTAAATAATGAAGTTATATCAATTTCATGTTGTAAAAGTTTTTCTATTATGCTATTAGTTAATACATTATTAATCATTAATCTGTATAATAAAAAATCTATTTTTTTTTGTTTTTTTATATAAGGAATAGTTACTGCATTAACTATTCTTTTTTGCTCTGTACTATTTTCACGAGTATAGTTGTTAATTACTACACTTATATATTCAATATTTTTTTTAATTATTGCTTCTTCGTTACGTCTTATAGTATTAAAAAAAACATAAATATCTTCTTTTTTTGAGTTTCTTAATGCTTGTATAAACATAGGTAAGTACAAATTAAATTGAATACTATCGAGGTTTAATTTTGATAAATGCTGTAATGTTAAAACTTCTCTATCTTTATTAAATAACACATAAAAATAACAATCATATATATTGTAAACATTAATGTTAGAGTCAATATTAATTATTAATTTATTTTGATTATTTATATTTGATGAAAGTTTAATTATGCTGTTAATGTTGTTCGCTAATAAGTAATACAGCACGTCTTTAATATCGGATAATTCATAGCATCCTAGTTCTTTTTCAAGAAAAAGATCAGATATTTTTAAAGCTTGTTCTTGATTTTTAATGCATAAATAATTATTTATTGGAGTTATAAAATTATTTTCTAAATAAGATGTATCTTCCATAGTTAAATCAGATATCATACTATTTTGCCATGACTGTTTCTCTATGGAAACTAAACAGTCTATAAATACACTATATAAGTAATCAGTTATATATTCGCATATAATTATTTTAGGTAGCTTGTTTTTTATTTGATTTACTATGGTTTCAACAGTTTTTAGGTTTATTTTATGTAAATGAGCATCTATATCTATAATTGCATCTAAATTGAAATCATCAGCAACTAAATTAAAAAATGCATTTTGATGATGTACGTTACTACTAAATATTGCATCTTCTTTACTATTAAATTTTAATAAAACATCCCTTATAACTTCTTGCAATATTTTTTTTATTATTAAATTAATTTTGCTACGAAAGTCTAGATTACTATAAATATTTATATAATCGTTGATATCTGTTATTTTAGAATTAAAACCAGATAAGCAAAATCCAAAACAATCTGCGAGCTTACCGCAAATAATAGCTGTATGATTGTTTTCTAACCTATTTTCTTCGCATAACTTAAGATAATTAATAATGGCAATAATATGTTTTCTGGTTTGCTTATAACTATAAAATAAATCTGAGTATAGTGTTTTTTCTGTAGAGTATATAGTTTCAATAGTATAAGCTACACTATCTTTGCATTCTAATCTTGAAAAATAATAATATAGTCTAGATAACTCTTTTATAGATTGTTTATATTGATTTCTTATTAAATTAAAATTTTGTTGTTGAATTAATTGCTCAAAATTAGTTATAGAGTCATCTATTTCAATATAATCGTTGTTATCTAAACCAGTTTGTTGGCTATAATCAAATGTAATTATATCTAGCATGCTGGTTGCATTATTTATCATTATTTTTATCCTAAATATTTTACTAGTAATACAGTTATTAAAGTTTGATATTTATATTGTTAATTAGTTTATGTTTTTATGTTTTAATTCAAAATAACAATAAAAAATTAATTAAAATGTTGAATTATAAATAGTAATTAGAATGAAATAAACAGTAGAAGAAGTAGCTTTACAATATATTTTTATGATTTAAATTTCAGCGTAATCACTTAACAGTCGGTTTCATAGTGTATCTTTTCACCATATTAACCACAGATCTTAAAAACCTTTGTTGATTGATAGCATATATTTTTTTGATACTTGTAAACTTTAACACTTTTTTTATATCTAAGTATAAAGCAACATCTTTATTACAAAAAAATGGAAAATTTAACATATGCATTCAATATTACAAAAGACACAACAAGAACAGCCAATTATTGCAGACGATACACAGGGTAAAGCTAACATAACAGTAGCTAATAACTGCCAACTAGTTCTAATGACTCCCCAAGAGAGTAATACTAATAATGTGCTAAATGATAAAATAACAACATCCATTAATAATAGATCATTACAACAAAAAACTGATTTAACTAACGCTCCTACTCTGAGATTAACAGATGGTACTATAGTTATCGATTATAGCCATGATATCAATTTTGTAACTAGAATGGAATTAATGTCTTTAGAAGAAGCAGAAACAATTAGAACTCAAGTAAATAAATATCCTAATGAATATCCTATGCCTCATATGAAATTTACTAGAGACAAAATAATAA